>JBBQSF010000091.1:0-12731 GCA_038214085.1 Bacteroidales bacterium
GGTGGAGCTGTTGCAGAAGTTCTTTCTGGAAATTATCCTGTCCCTATAGAATTTGTGGGTATGAATGACTCCTTTGGAGAGTCAGGAAAACCTGATGAATTGATGTACAAATACAAATTGAAAGCAGCAGATATTGTTAAAGCTACACTTAAAGTTATACAACGCAAACATGTTTAAAAACAATCCTTTATTATTTGTTATTATGCTTGGATTTTTAGGGGTGATATCTTTCTGCTCCTGCGATTCTTCAGCTCGTTCTAAAGAAATCAAAACTGACAGTACCAATGTATCAAAACCAGATACCATTCTTGTGAGTAAGGATTTCTTACTTGGAAAATATTCTCCTGCCAAAGACTCTAATTTTGTGGAAGTGGAATTGAATTATGCTTCAATAAAGGGATTTTATCTAAATAAAGAAGCATATCAGGCATTCAAAAAGATGTATGAAGCTGCTAAAACTGACGGAATTTTCCTCAAAATAGTGTCTGCTACTCGAACTTTCGAACAGCAGAAAAAAATATGGGAAGGAAAATTTACAGGCTCGGTCCTCTATTATGGGAAAAATCTTGCAACTTTATATCCCAACGAAAATGAACGCGCAAAATATATTTTAAAATACAGCTCCATGCCGGGAACTTCACGCCATCACTGGGGAACAGATATTGACATAAACAGTGTTCAAAACAGTTATTTTCAAACTTCAACCGGAATCAAAACATACAAATGGCTTTCTGAAAACGCTTCCAAATATGGATTTTGTCAACCATACACCATTCAGGATAGTCTGCGACCTACTGGTTACAGTGAAGAAAAATGGCACTGGTCCTACCTCCCCTTATCTTCAAAATATTTGATTGCCTACAATTCGAAAATCAGTATCAGTGATCTGCAAGGATTTAAAGGTTTTGAAACCGCTAAATCTCTTGATATCATTAACAAGTATGTTAACTGTGTCAATCCATCTTGTAAATAAATAATGACATGAAAAATTTATTCATTTTAGTTGTAATTGTATTTAACTCCTTAAGTGTTTATTGTTCGGATATATACAGCATTGACAGCACTCACAGAAGTATTTCGGTACTTCAGGCCGATTCAATGATTCAGGCAAATACAGGAAACCCTGATTTTGTAATTTTAGATGTAAGAACACCCGGCGAAGTGGCAAATGGCTATATCGCCAATTCAATAAATATCAACTATTACGATTCAAATTTCGCTGCACAGCTTGATGCACTTGATCATAACAAGGTATATCTTATTCACTGCCAATCAGGAGGACGAAGTGCTCAAGTATACAACATGATGATTTCAAAGCATTTTGTTGAGTTTTATAATATGCTCGGTGGAATGAATGCCTGGATTGCTGCTGGTTTGCCTGTAGTAACTGTTACTGATATTGCATTTACTGAATTGCCAAAGAATTTGTTTTCTGTTTATCCAAATCCAATGACTGATTTTAGTTCAATAAATTGTTCAGAGCAAGGTTTACTTGAAATATATAATTCGGAAGGCAGAAAAATTTGTGCTTATCAGTTTGATGAACCAATCCAGATCCGCTTCGATAAAGGCAATTTGAAGCCAGGAATATATTTTGCAAATTTCAGAAATTCAACAAACGAATCTTCTTATATAAAAATCATTGTGCAATAATTCCAGCAAATCATTACTCAAAATCATAAAAAATAATTAATTTACCTTTGTTGTAAACCTGACATCCACATGGAAGTAAAACGCATATTTGATATTATTGACCGTTATAAAATTCTTTTCCCGAATAAACAGGATGCATTGGCTGGTAAAGATGACGGAAAATGGCAAAAATACAGTATTAATGATTATGCAAGCATTGCTGACAATATCAGTTACGGACTTCTTAAATTAGGGATTACTGCAGGTGATAAAATAGCAACAATAACATTTAATCGCCCGGAATGGAATTTTTTAGATATTGGAATTCAACAAATCGGGGCTATTCATGTTCCTATTTATCCAACCATCAGCGATAAGGATTACCAGTACATTCTATTTCATGCTGAGGTAAAACTGATATTTGTTGCCGGAGAGGAAATGTATAAACGCATTCAGAATATTTTACCAAATATTCCAACAATTAAAGCTGTTTACACCTTTAAAAACTTAAATGGATCCGAGCACCTTTACGAACTTATTGAAATTGGTGCGGCAAATCAACAACCGGAATTGCTTTTGAAAATAAAATCAGAAATTACCGAAAACGATATAGCAAGTATTATTTATACATCAGGTACTGTTAGTAACCCTAAGGGAGTTGTTTTGTTACACAAAAATATCATTAGTAATTTTATAGCTGTATCTAAGATTCCTAATTATGGAGTTGAGCATAGAGCACTTAGCTTTTTACCACTTTGTCATATTTATGAGCGAATGCTTGTTTATATGTATCAGTATTTAGGAATTTCTGTTTATTATGCTGAAAGTTTTGTAACCGTTGCAGACAATCTCAAAGAAGTGAAACCTCATATTATGGGCACAGTTCCAAGACTTTTAGAAAAGGTTTATGATAAAATAAACACTACCGGAGGCAAACTTACAGGAATTAAAAAAGGTATATTCAAATGGTCAATGCGTTTAGGAAAAAGATATAAACTTAACAACGAGAATGGCTGGTACTATAATTTTAAATTAAAAATTGCTAGGAAATTGGTTTTTTATAAATGGGTAGAAGTATTTGGCGGAAATCTTGGAATTGTTGTTTCCGGAGGTGCTGCCCTTCAACCCCGTTTGGCAAGAATTTTTTGGGCTGCAGGTATTGGAATTTATGAAGGATATGGTCTCACAGAAACTTCACCCGTTTTAACTGCAAATAATCTGGAACCAAATGGTGTGAAATTTGGCTCAGTTGGGAAAGCTATCGATGGTGTTACGATTAACATAGCTCCTGATGGTGAGATTTTAGCAAAAAGTCCAGGCATAATGCATGGTTATTTTAACGAGCCAGAGTTAACCGCAGAAGCAATAGATACTAAAGGCTGGTTTCACACTGGAGATATTGGCAATATTGATGCTGATGGGTTTTTGAAAATTACCGGAAGGAAAAAAGAGATTTTCAAAACCTCTTTTGGAAAATATATTGCTCCAATGCCAATAGAAAACAAATTTAGAGAATCGCCTTTTATTGACCAGATGTTTGTAACCGGCGAAAATCAGAAATTTGCTGCGGCCCTTATAGTTCCCGACTTTGTATATCTAAAATGCTGGTGTGGTAAAAAAGAAATCCCTTACACTTCAAATAAAGATATCATTGAAAATCCATCTGTAAAAAAGAGATTTCTAAAAGAAATAAAAAAATACAATGTTGAATTTGGAGAAACAGAACGAATTAAAAGTATAGAAATCCTTGACTCCGAATGGACCATTGAGTCTGGTGAGCTTACTGCCACCTTAAAACTCCGAAGAACTTTTATCGGCAATAAATACGCTGGTGTTATCAGTAAATTGTTTAATAATTTTGAGGATAATATTTAATAATTCCTACTTTCCCACAATAATTTTTCTGGTTAAAATGGTTTTTTCTGATTCCTTTACTGCTACAAAATATATCCCCTTTCCCAATGGTAACGTACTGAAAGTAATAACATTTGTACCGGCTTCTATTCCTCCATTGTAAAGTGATTTCACTTTTTTACCCGACAAATCAAACAAAGAAATTTCAATTTTTGTTTTCTCCGGAATACTTAACTCAAGATTTACGATATCTAAAGCGGGATTAGGATATGAAAGAAGTTCAAAATATTGAGGAATTTCAGGCGCTACATCATCAGGCTTTCTGATTTCCGAAATCCAAGTTGCGTTTAATCTATTGTTAAAAGTTCCTACTTTTTTTCCGTACGAACCTGCGAGCCAAACTTTACCCGGTTCGTTAAATTTTCGCTGACTTCCTGAATAATCGCCCCAGCGCTCGTATGAACCACTTAAAATATTGACATAAGTATTTCCTGTTTTTAAATTCACTCGTTTTGAATAACCTCCAATTCCATCAAAAAACAAGGCCGAACATCCCGAAACAACAACAGGCGATGTATGATTAAAATTAATGATAGCTGAATTGTCTGTCAACCCTTTTCCTGTATAAGAAATATTTGGGTAACCGTAATCCAGAGCAGAATCTCCTAAAATTGTTGCGTGAATTGTTGGATTCGACAAAAGATGGCTCAAAATACCGTGATAAACTGCCGCAAATCCGGTAATGGTATCTATGGTGTTACCAACAAATTGTATTAGGCCATTTTCGATAAAGGCAGCTAATACTCGTGTATCATTCGTTTCAAAAGTATTTCCTAATGCCTGTCTTGCTTTAGGTGGCATACCGTATGATTTATCAGAAATAATTGCATGTATAACGCATTGAGCATTTGTATCAACTCCTGCCCCACTAATATGCACAAGAAAAATGGTATCGTTTTGTATTGAAAAATTTCTGGTCGACAACAAATATTCATCAGGTCCGTAGAGTTGAGAACCACCAACCACAGGGTTGATATTCCTGATAGGCTTTCCGTTGAAACCTATGTTGTGCCATAACTTTGCCTGAACAGCATTGTTATTATAACCATCAGTTTTTGGAATCTGCCAAATAATACTTTGCTTAAAAGCAGTTTGCCAGTCTTCATCATTTTTCAATAGATTCACTGTAATATAAAGATCTGTTTTTGTAAGTGCAATTGCAGGAAAATCAGACCAACTGGTATCGTTTAACGGGTTACCGGGAAGGGAATACATATTCCAGAAACCCAGTGGATCGTTAGTTTGTGAAAAGCCAACAACAATATCGCTGGTACTGTCTAAAAAACCTGCCAAGTAGACAATAACAAAACGGTCGAGTTGGGGATCATAAATTAATTTTGGGTCATACTGACTTGTGTTTAAATCAAGTGTATCAGAAAAAGCAGAAAGCGAAGTTGCTAAAAGCAAAGTATCTGAATCTCCTGCTATATCGTAGAAATAAATATTTGAATTGATTGTGGAAATCAATTTTCCATCATTTGAAACTGCAATACTATTGTCATTTGGAACGCTGTTGGCATACAAGTTTCCTTCAAAACCACCTAAAACTATTGGCGTATCAACAGCCATTGTTTTAAAATTTTCTTTAAAATATTTGCCTTGAGGAAACCGTTCTGAAACCTTGTTTTTTATTTCCTGAATAAATTCGGAATAAGCCTTGTTTCCCTCAAATGTCTGATCAAGATTTATTATCGAAAAATTATATTTCGGAGATGCATTTTTAATATTTGCATTCAGCATTGGCTTTACTTGAAAAGTCGTCGTTTCGAATGTAGTTTGTGAATGCAGTACTGAAGAAACAAACAACAATGCAAACAAATATAATATTGAAGAAAATTTATTCATTTGGAATGATTTATTACAAAAATAAACATTTAATTAACCTGCATTCTAGTTTTAATTATTGTTTTTATTATTTTCCCAAATAGTTTCAGTATGAAGTAATTCATATTAATTTTTGTATTTTTGCGATGATTAATCAGGATACTTATGATACAGAAATATTGTCTGCTTTTATTGCTAATGTTATCAAGTGTTTCTGGATATTCACAGACATTAAATCTTCCGCAACGCCCCGCAAACGCTTTAAATGGCACTCAATTCGTTAGTCTGGTAACTTCAATGAGCCTGACAGACAGAGAAAATGAAATATTTTCGCAGGTTATGAGCGGAAATATCCCTGATTTTATGCGTACATTAAAACCAGTAAGCATTACCCAAACGATAAATAGTGTTTCGAACAATGTTACTTTTTATGTAATTCCAGATTACATTGCAATTGGTTGCGACAGCAATTATTTTTTATGCCCGATGACTCCCCTACTGGCTCAAAAAATATGCGATTATACGAGCTGCACCATGCCAACACGTAAAATGGTGAATTCAATCTGGTCTGCTGCAACAGTAAAACTTTCACCTTCTACCATACCTCCAAGTGCTCAAATGACAACCGTACCTATATTTGATCAGCACAACACCACTGTTTGGGGTCAGCGAAGTGCTGTTATTGGTGCACATCCATTAGGTGAACTGGTTGGTGGAGATAAAAAAGATGTTGTTATTTCCAATATCATTTATGGAAACCCATCTCCTGGAAAAGTTGTTATTTATGGTTGGCACTATACCAGTGGAACTGCCATTCAGCCTTTGTTTGCAGGTCACGAAGAAACCTATGCCGATTACAGTCACGGTATCCGGCTGGTTAAAATGAATTGCACTTTAAATGGAGTCGCCACAACTATAAATAATATCCTAACATCATCGGTTCTTAACACATTGCTCAGCGATGAAGGAGTTATTGCGGTTCCCCGTTATCCTGTTGCTGTTGCACAAGCAGTAGTGCCAAAATCATTTTGCGTTTTAAATAATGGTAGCGGAAGTATAAGAATCAAGATAAAAGATTATTCTGAAAATAGCGGCTGTATTGTGATGCATAGCACTGATGGAATTAATTTTACTCAGATACCTGGTTTGCAGAATGACACTAATATTTTAATTTCAAATCTCACAAATGAAATTATTCATTATTTTAAAATTGCAGGAGTAAACAATTTCGATACATCAAATTATTCAGAAGTACTTGCTGCTGTTCCTTCTTCTTTTTCAACTCGCGTATTAATTGTTAATGGTTTCGACAGAAATACAAGCGGAAACACTTTTGATTTTATCATACAGCATGGTAAATCTGTTTTAGCTTGCGGGTATCTCTTTAATTCTTCTACCAATGATGCATTTACAGACAATCTGCTGCATCTAAATCAATTTTCAATAGTTGACTACATTTCAGGCGAAGAAAGCACAATTGACGAGACTTTTAGCAGTACTGAACAAACTCAAATATCTAATTATCTGAATCAAGGTGGAAAATTATTTGTGAATGGATCCGAAATAGCTTGGGATCTTGACAATAAAGGAAGCGCATCTGATAAAAATTTCATAAACAATTATCTGAAGACTCAATATGTGAATGATGCACCAAACGGGCAATCTGCAATATTTTACGGTTGTACGCCAATGGCAACACAAATGTTCAATACAATTTCTCCATTTAATTTTGACAACGGGACACATGGCACTTATAATGTTAAATATCCTGATGTTGTAGGCGGTGTAAATGGTGGCTTAAACTCTTTTTATTACACCGGGCTGCCGACAAATTATGCAGGAGTGATCTATTCAGGTTTATTTCCTTCAGGGAGTGTTCCCGGAAAATTAGTTTATCTGGGCTTTCCCTTTGAAACCATTTATCCTGAATTGACACGAAAAAACCTGATGCAAAAAGTTCTTGAGTATTTCGAACCTTTGCAAATACCATCAATTACAGCTTCCGGAAATCTTGAATTTTGCGAAAATGATTCGGTAACATTAAGTACAGCGCAGGATTTTGAATTCTCTTATCAATGGAAAAAGAATGGAAATTTTTTAATTGGCGATACTTTAGCTTATCTAAAAGTATCTCAATCCGGTTTGTATGAAGTTTTATTGACTCACAATTCGCAGCAAGCAACTTCTTCTGCTATGCAGGTAATTGTAAAACAAAACCCAGTTGCATCCATTTCCACCATATATCCAGAAACATTCTGTCAGGGCGACAGCGCAGTATTGATAAGCACTTCAGGAAGTAATTATTCATGGCAATGGTATCAAAATTCAGTACAAATAAATGGCGCAAACATTAACGAATATGCTGCATTGGAAACTGGAATTTTTTCAGTGTTGGTAGCTCTCAATGGATGTTCAACTTCTGATAGTATTTATATTACAGTAAATCCGATTCCTACTATACCTGTAATAACCCAGAACGGACAATTGCTCTCTACCGCAATTGCTTCATCCTATCAATGGTGCAACGGCGCAGGTGCTATTAGTGGAGAGACGCTACAGAGCTTCCAACCCCTTCAAAACGGAATTTATTATGTTATTGTTTCTAATTCATTTGGATGCACAGCACAATCGCAGGGATTTAATTATGTGTTAACCTCAGAAAACGAAATTAATTCTGGGGAAAACGAAATTTTAATCAGTAACAGCATAGTTTCTGTAAGTTCAAAACAGCAGGGATATTATGAAATTTCTGATATTTCAGGAAGGAGAATTAAATCCGGTAGGTTTCCACAAGGTAAATCCTTTCTTAATTTAGAAGGTTTTGAATCAGGAATATATTTATTAAGAATACTTTCTGGCAATAAGGCCGAAACATTTAAAATTGCAATTTACTCGAATTAGCAATAATCACTGGGTCTTCTTCATTTTTTCCTTCACCAAAAAATATTTCGAAAACTTTGAATCAGAAAATCCTTTTGTAAATTTTACCAAACCAAGAATTATCAGAAATGAAAAGACCACCCTGGCAATGATAATGCCTGTGTAATGTCCGCCAAGTGCAATCATAAGGATGCTGTCCTCAATAACACTGTGGCAAAGCCCCATAAGTGCAAGGCAATAAAAGATATCTCGCTTGCTCACACTTTTATTCTTCGATTCATTGATAATGAGCACCGCACCATAAACCACACCTAACGTTAACCCAACCATTGCAATGGTTGTAACTTCCGGTCCAATTCCCATAAGCCTCAATACGGGGCTTAATCCGCGAGTTATCCAATCAATAACACCAAGAATTTTCAGCAATCGTATCAGAAGTAACAACGAAAAAATAAATAACAATATCACAGCATAGTTTTTCAGTTCGCCCAATGCCCAAGCCTGAATTGAAGTATCAATAACCGCATGTCGTTCCCAGGTAATAACCGAAGGTTGCTGTAAAACATCAAACCCATTGTAAACCAGATTTAGGATTAGGCCCATAATAAAAGCAAAACCAAAGCGGATGATAAACATTGAAATCAGCTTCACACCTGCTTTGCGGGCCACCTGCAGTTCAATTGGAAAGGTATGAGCCACCAGCATCATCAGGCACAAAATAGTGGTTTGGGCAACTGTTAAATGAAAGTAAGGCGCCAGATTCAGATATGCCATGATTCCGCCGAATAAATTGGTAATCATTCCAGTGCCCCACACAAGACCCATTTCGCCGGGTAATCCCACCAATTTCATAAAAGGCGCTAGTGCTATTCCAATATATTCAATGGCTCCGGTTTCTTGTAGAAGTTTTACTACAATAGAAACGGGAATCATGATGCGAAACATCACAATGGATGTTTTCACTGTATCGCGGAAAACTTCTTTAAAAAACGATATCAACCTTTGCAATTTTTATTTTTTTGGCAAATTTATAGTAATATCAATCAGAAAAAAAAATAAAAAAAATCAATATTTTTTTAATGTACATTTTTAGATATTTCATCTATATTTTTCTTTGCTATATTCTAAAAACCTTTCAGAATATGTTTTTTTTCGCTATCGTCTACGTAAAAACCCCTATTGACAAAGGTTTTAATTAGTAGTAAATTTACAATCAGAAATTAATAAAATGGTTAAATTAATATTATGGACACTAATACATCTATAGATATAAGCAAGTATAAATTTACAGTTCGTGAAGGTATTTCAATCGTGAATTTTTATACCGATTGGTCATTTTATTCTAAAATCCAAAAACTTATTTTAAAAAAATTAGGTCAGGATCAGGATTTGAAATTCAAAATATTTAATGTCAATTGTGATCGAAACAAAGCATTAACAGAAAAATTTGAAATAAATTATTTTCCAACAGTTCTTATATTTAAGAATGGGTCAATAGTTAACCAATTTAATGGATTGCAAGATATTTGCACTTTAGAATCAATGCTTAAAAAAATCGCTTAATTATGGAAGTCATTCTTACAAAAAGAAAAAAGATCAGAATATTGAAAAAAATTAAGCTCAAAATAACTAAAATAGCTTTATTGACTACTGTTATTGGAGGACTGCTTGGTTTTTTGTTTTTCGTACTTATTAATTTTGCCACGGATATTTCAACAACAGAAATTAATCCTTTATTTACAACATCTTATGGAATGCTTTTAGGAGCGTTTATGAGCATTCGTCGCAGTTGATCAGATTTTTTTATATTTCCATTTACCGCTTCTAAGGTATATAAAAGACATTACTCCCATACAGAAAAAATAAAATGCTTCGGTAAACCAAACTCCTGCAATTGCTGTTTTAAAAACAACAGCTAACAGATATGCCATTGCAAGATACATAGTAAGAGTTACAAAGTCAATCAATAAGGTAATTCTCGTGTTACCTGTTCCCGATACGCCGCTGAACATAATTAGGCTAACAGAGAACATAACCAATGCTATACAAATTACATACAGCACAGGAATAGTGTCGTTAATTAATGTGATATCACTTGTATATATTGAAATTATCTGGCGAGGAATTAACAAATTTGCGGCAATCATTAACAAGGTTAACACAAAACTCATTGTAACAATTTTTTTTATCAGCGGAATCACCTGTTCCTGCTCTTCATTACCAATAAGATTGCTTACAAGAGAACTTGTTGTTTGCGTGAATCCTATAATTGGAATCATGAGCAAAATATATATGCTGCGTGCAATATTTGAAACAGCCAGATCATGTTCGCCCATTTGTTCAATAATCATAAAAAAAATAAACCATGAAGAAAAAGATATCATGTGCTGTAGCATTATGGGGCCGGAAATATTAAATATTTTTCTCGTCAGCACCCAGTCTGTTTTCCTGAATCGAAAAATACCGTAAGAATCCCTATTCTTTTTTGTGAAAATAACAATGAAATAAAAAATTGTTGCTGTTGCTTCAGCAATACTGGAAGCTATTCCAGCACCTGCTACACCCATTTCAGGAAATCCCCATTTGCCGAAAATCAGCACATAGTCGAGCACAAAATTTACCACAGCCATAATAAGCGTTGCAATTGAAATATAACGTGTACGAACAGTGCCAACAAAAAAAGCACTGAAACCTATATTCAGAAATCCGAAAAAGATTCCCCATTTCCGGTATTTTAAAAATTCGCAGGTGGCATTGTAAACTGCCTCTGAACGTATGAATGATTTCAAAAACTGAGAAGCATACAACCATAATATCACGAACATTACTACCGACATTGCCAAAAGGATTAGAGTATTATGATCGGAGATGGTTCCTATTTCGCGGTAATTTTTTTCGCCGTTTCTTCTTCCAATAATAATTTGAGAACCAATTCCAAAGCCCTGCCCTACCATTACCAAAGCCAGATACAACAGGCCGCCCAATGCAGAAGCTCCAAGTGCAACTTCTCCAACACGCCCCAGAAATGCTGTATCAAGAGTTATCATGATACTTTGTGCCATTAATCCAAGTATAATCGGAAAGGTAATTTTCCAGATCTGACGATATGAATAGGAAGATTTCATAATTCTTGATTTTCTGACACAACAAAATTACTCAAATAATTTTTGAGAAATTGTTGTAATAAAAACGGTTTTACTTTAATTCAGGAATTCTAATTTGATTTGGAATAGCCTACTCTACATGCAAAACAAGACCTTTTAGGTATTCTCCTTCAGGATGAAATGCACTTGCCGGATGATCAGCTGGCTGCGACAAATGATGTAAAATTTTCACATTTCGCTTCGATTCTATTGCGGCAGCATTCACTGTTTTTTCAAACATTAAGCGGTCTACAACCTGCGAGCATGAAAATGTAAAAATAATTCCTCCTGGTTTAATGTTCTGTATTGCATATGCATTGAGTCTTTTATAAGCTTGCACTGCGTTATGTCTTACATCGTTATGCTTGGCAAAAGCCGGCGGATCAAGAACTATCAAATCGTAAGTATCTTTAACCCCTTTGATATGCTCTACAGCATCAGCTATAATTGAGCGATGTTTAGAGGAATCAAACCCATTGATTTCAATATTTTTATCTGTTAGTTCAATTGCTTTTTTCGAACTGTCGAGAGAATGAACTTCCTTTGCACCAGCCTTAAGCGCATAAACTGAAAAACCTCCTGAATAACAAAATGTGTTTAATACTGTTTTGTCTTTTGCATATTTTTCAATTAGTTTGCGGTTTTCGCGCTGGTCGATAAAAAAGCCTGTCTTTTGACCGGTTTCCCAATCAACAAAAAATTTATTGCCATTTTCCAGAATTATTGTTTCGGAAGAATTTCCAAAAAGATAACCATCAGTGGAAGTAACTTCTGCTTTTTTCGGAAGCGAATCAGCGCTTTTATCATAAACAGCAGTGAGTTTTTTGCCATATATTTTTTTAAGAATTTCTACAAAAATAGGTTTTAGATAATGCATTCCAATGGAGTGCGTTTGAATAACCGCAGTACCATTGTAAAAATCAATTATGAGTCCGGGCATTTGATCGCCTTCGGCATGAACAAGGCGGTATGCATTGGTTTCCGCATTATCAGTTAATCCGAGCTGCGAACGCAAATCATAAGCACGCTGTAGTTTCAATGTCCAGAAATCTTCATCGGGTTCAATATTTTCAAAAGAGAACAAACGCACAGCAATAGAACCAATCTGGTAATGTCCAAGTGCAAGAAATTCCTTGCTAACTGAATATACTTCAACAATATCACCTTCGGCTACATCGCCATAAATATTTTTTATTGCACCTGAAAAAATCCAGGGGTGAAACCGTTTAATTGCTTCTTCTTTTCCGTTTTTCAGGACAACTTTCGAACGTTCGCTCATAAGAATAAATTTAGCGGCAAAGATAGCAAATTGCAGGGAAACTAGCCGGATATTAATGT
>JBBQSF010000092.1:0-12471 GCA_038214085.1 Bacteroidales bacterium
TGTAATGAAATTTAATGTATTTCTTATCACCTTTGAATTGTTTAAATTTATGTTCTTTAGCTATGGAAGTAAGTATTTCATTGCTTTGAGCGAATGAATAACAATATAAATAACTTTCAAAAGTGGGATTTATGAGTAGTGAAATAAGTATTAATATTAATTTAGGAATGATAATGGGTTTTGGCTGGGGTGCAATGCTTACCATTGCAATTTTGGTCGTTGTTATTGGAATTTATGTTAAATTTAGAAAGAAATAAGTTACGGAAAAAATTTTGACCTTTCAATTTAAAGTAAATTCAACTTATATTTGTGTATGAATAAGGGCATAAAAATAATATTTAAGTTTTTTTTATGGTTAATTATTGGTATCATATCATTGATATTAATGGTTTTTCTGTTGATACAGATGCCCGCGTTTCAGGATATTGCCCGCAAAAAAGCAGTTTCGTATTTACAGGATAAACTGAAAACCAAAGTTGAAGTAAACAAAATTAGCATAGGACTTTCGGGTAATATTGTTTTGGAAGGTGTTTATTTTGAAGACCAAAATCGCGATACATTGCTTGCTGGAGATGCTATTGGGGTTGATATCAGTCTGTTAAAATTATTAAATAACAATTTGCATATCAACGAAATCAATTTGCAGGGAATAACCGTGAATATCAAGCGGACAATGCCCGACAGCATTTTTAATTTTGATTATATCCTCGATGCATTTAGTTCACCTAAAGATACTATAGTTGACACGACTGCAGGAATGAAAATTTCCATGGACAGGATCAACCTAAAAAAGATTCGCGTTACGTTCAAAGATGCTGTAACGGCTAATGATATCAGTTTTCATTTCGATGATTTCGAAACAAATTTCAGAGAATTTGATCTTGATAAAATGAAGTTTTCGATACCAGATATCAAGTTAACGGGTCTGTATGCAAATATTGTTCAGGGTAAACCTGCTTTGAAACAGGAAAGCGCTGCAAAAATTGAACCCGACAGCAATGAACCTTTGGATTTGGATTTAAAATTAGGAATAATTGATCTATCCAAAATCAAAATCAAATATCAAAACGATATTTCAAATCTAAAAACCAATTTAAATCTTGGTCAACTCCTTGTTAATGTTGAATCAACAAATCTTAAAGGACAACGAATTGCGCTGAAAAAAATTAAACTGGCAAACACAAGTGTTGCAGTTATTTTGGGAAAAACAGAGCAAGAAAAAGTGGTGCCTGAAGATGTTGGAAAAGTTGCAGTTGAAACGCTAAACAATAACTGGAGAGTAACAGTGGGGAATATTGATTTCAGCGCTATAGATCTGAAGTTTGATGATTTTAACCAACCGGTTCAAAATAAGGGAATGGATTATGCCCATTTAGGACTTTCCGGAATAAACCTGCAGGCAGAAACATTTCTATACAGCAACGATACTATTTATGGGCATATTGCAAAAACGAGTTTGAAAAATAAAGACGGCTTTGAACTGTCCGCACTCAAAACCAATTTTATTTACTGCAATAAAGGTGCAATACTCAAAGACCTGTATCTCGAAACTCCAGGCACAACTATAAGAGATTATATCCGGATAGATTATCCATCGCTGGAAGCACTGGCAAATGATCCTGGAAAAGTGAATATCAAAGTCAATTTTGAAAAAAGCAAAATTAGTTTTAAAGATATTTTAACTTTTGCACCTCAACTGGCTGCTGTAGATCCTTTCAAAAATAACCCGGATGCCATTTTAAATATTGCAGGAAATATCAACGGAAGCCTCTCTGATCTTGACATTTCTGATTTAATGATAAGTGGTTTTGAAAGCACCCTTATTGACGTATCAGGCAGTATCAAAGGTTTACCCGACATGAACCGCGCCATATTTGATGTGAACATAAGCGAATTTACTTCAGGACGTGCGGATTTAAATCAGCTTTTTTCCTCCGGAATGATTCCTGAAACTATTAATCTACCAGATTATTTCAGCTTCTCAGGTAAATTTTTAGGCGGTTTAAGCAACTTTGAAACAAATCTGGATATGACTTCCAGTTATGGAGATGCAACGGTTTCTGCCGGTGTTCAAAACGGAGACAAAAAAGGGCAAGAGGCTTTTAATGCAACAATTGAACTGTTCGATTTTAATGCTGGACATTTATTAATGCAGGACTCAGTTTTGGGAAATGTGAGTGCCCGTGCCGAAGTAAAAGGAATAGGAATTGACCCGAAAACCATGAATGCACAACTTAGTGTTATTGCTGGGAGTGCCGAAGTAAAAGGGTATATTTATAAAAACCTGATTTTAGAGGGCAATATAGTTGACCAAAACATTGCTCTGATTGCAAAAATGGATGATCAGAATATTCAGTTTGATATAGATGCGAAAACAAATATTGCCACTCAATATCCTTCTGTTAATTTCACGCTGAATCTTGACACACTGAATCTTCAAAAATTAAATCTGTATGATTCTGATCTTCGCCTTCGCGGAAAAATTGTGGCAGTGTTGCCTTCTACAAATCCTGATAGTTTAATCGGAACCATTTCCGTTAGCAATTTTTTGGTAACAGCAAACGGAAATCCTTATTTGCTCGACAGTATAAGTGTAACTGCATCCACTGATAGTGCTAAGAAAACGCTGAACATACAGTCTGAGATTATTACGGCAACCCTGACTGGGCATTATAATTTAACCGAAATTGGTGACGCCTTAACCCACGAAATCGATAAATATTTTAAAATCGGCGATAGCCTTGAAATGAAAGCAATTAAAGCTCAGGATTTTAACTTTGCTTTGAATATTACGAATCACCCAATAGTGCAAGAATTTGTCCCTCTTTTGTCCCAGTTGGAACCTGTTGTAGTAAAAGGAAGTTTTAACAGCGAAGCCGGAGGCTTAAAAATGGAAGCTAGCACTCCGAAAATCGTTTATTCAGGAACTGCGGTCGATAATGTTAAGCTGATTATAAACAGCGATGAAAGTGCATTGAATTACAGCCTCAATCTCGATAAAATATCAACTGCTTCATTAAATCTAAACAAAACCAGCTTGAATGGCCAGGCCCTGGACAACCGGGTGAGCGTAAACCTTAACATTAAAGATCAGAGCGAAAAGAACAAATACCAACTTGCCGGTTTGTTTGCTGTCATCGACGGCCAGTATCAGTTCCGTTTCAACAAGGATAGTTTAATGCTGAATTATGATCCATGGAGCGTTGCCGCCGAAAACTTACTTCAGTTCGGCTCAAAAGGCATCATGGCAGCCAATTTAAAACTTTCCAGCAACAGCCAGACATTATCGGTTAACAGTAATCCGCAGCAGCTTAATGCTCCGTTAATTGTTGATTTTACAAAATTTAAAATTTCCACACTTACTGCTTTTGATGAAACGGATACGCTTTTGGCCGACGGAGTAATTAACGGCAAAGTAGAACTCAGCAACCTTGAAAGCAGTCCGGTTTTTGTAAGCGATCTCACCATAAATGATTTTTCTTTCAAGGCCGACACACTGGGCGATATAAGTCTAAAAGTAAATAACAGCGTGGCAAATACCTACGCCGCCGAAATTAAAATAACCGGGAAAGGAAATGATATTGCACTTGAAGGCGAATATCTTATCAGACCTGAAAACAAAAGCAGTTTTGACTTTGATCTGGATATCAAAAAATTGAATCTGTCTACAATGGAAGGTTTTACAATGGGTAGTCTGAAAAATACATCCGGAAACATTTTTGGAAAACTGAAAATTACGGGTACTGCTGATGCTCCGACCATTCGCGGTGACCTCAGTTTTAATAAAGCGGAATTCAACATTGCCATGCTTAACTCATACTACACCATTGCTGATGAAAAAGTAAGTTTCACTTCTGAAGGAATCAGTTTCAATACTTTTACTTTGGTAGATTCTGCAGGAAATAAAGCAGTTATTGACGGCTCAGTTTTTACTACCAATTATACAGATTACCGTTTTGGACTAGATTTCGCCACTACTGATTTTAAAGTTTTAAACAGTACAAAAAAAGAAAACAATCTTTTCTGGGGGACGGTTTTTATTAACAGCGATATGAGGATTAGGGGCGATATGAAAAGTCCGGTAGTTGAAGGCAACGTGAAAATCAACAAAGGAACTTATTTTTCGGTGGTGATTCCACAAAGTGACCCGGGTATTGTTGACCGCGAGGGCGTTGTAACATTCGTTGACATGCGTATTCCGGAAAGCGGAGCAGATTTAGGCTCTGGTTTGGATTCGTTAAATATCAGCGACTTAACCGGTATGGATATTTCCGTGAATGTAGCGATTGACTCCAATGCGGTTTTCAATATCATTATTGACGAAGCCAATGGTGATTTCCTTGAAGTGCAGGGCGACGCCAGCTTAACTGCGGGAATCGATCAAACTGGGAAAGTGAACCTGACAGGGGTTTTTGAAGTAACAAAAGGCGCTTATGAGCTTTCATTCAATTTTATGAAAAAGCGGTTTGTTATTCAGAAAGGCAGCGTTATCAGTTGGCAGGGCGAGCCAACCACAGCCGATGTAAATGTTTCAGCGGTGTATGTTGCCAAGGCCTCGCCTTATAATTTGGTTGCAAGCCAGTTGAACGAGCCACCAGAAACCTTAAACCGTTACAAGCAGAAACTGCCTTTTGAAGTAACACTGAATATGAAAGGCGACCTGATGAAACCACTGATAACTTTTGATATTAATTTGCCAAACCGCAGCTATTCTGTCACCCGCGATGTAGTGGATAACGTGCAGTACCAGCTTATACGTTTAAAAACGCAACCTTCGGAGCTAAACAAACAGGTTTTTGCCTTGTTGCTGCTTAACCAGTTTGTTGCCGAAGATCCTTTTGCAAATGTTGCAGGAAGTAGTGGCGCAGTTTCGCTGGCTCGCACAAGCGCAAGCAAATTATTGTCAGAACAGCTCAATCAACTTGCTGGAAATTTAATTAAAGGAGTTGATCTGACTATTGATCTTGCCACAAGCGAAGATTATTCGTCGGGTTCATCGCAAAACCGCACTGAGCTTAATGTTGGAGTGTCCAAAAATATTTTTAACGATCGATTGAAAGTGAGCTTGGGAAGCAATACCGAGATTGAAGGACCTCAGAGTGCTGACCAGAATTCGTCCAATATTGCCGGTAATGTAACTCTGGATTACCAGCTTTCGCGCGACGGACGTTATATGCTAAGGGCTTACAGCAAAAACGAAAATCATGGTATCGCCGAAGGTTATCTTATCGAAACAGGTCTTGGCTTTATTTTTACCCTCGATTATACGGTGTTTAAGGAACTATTTTTAAGTAAATCTGAAAAAGAAATAAAAAAGCAAAGTCTCGAAAAGGGAAATTAATGGACTTATTCAAATCAACAAAAATGCAACAACAATTCAAATATTGGTTTTTTCTGAGCAGCATAGTATTCCTGACAGCATGCGGCAATACCAGGTACTTGCCACAGGGTGAAAAACTATATGTTGGTGCAACTGTTAAGATTGAAAACGACAGTTTAAAAAAGAGTCAGAAAAAGGAACTACGTTCAGAACTGAAAAGTTTGATCCGTCCAAAACCAAATTCCACTTTTCTGGGTTTACGTCCAAAGCTAATGTTTTACAATATTGCAGGAACTCCAAAAAAAAAGAAAGGCTTTAGGTTTTGGTTAAAAACTAAGGTTGGCCAACCTCCAGTAATATTCAGTTACCCGAGCCTTCAAAATAACGAACTGATTTTGCAAAACAAGTTGGAGAACGAGGGTTTTTTTAATGCGACAGTCACCAGCGATACTACTTCTAAAAAAAGGAAAGTTAAAACAACATATACTGCATTTCCTGGTCCTCAATTCATGATTAATAAGGTTAATTTCAATTCAGACAGCAGCCTTCTTGGAAAAGCTTTAGTGGCTTCTGCTTCCAAATCCTTTATTAAACCGGAAGATCCTTACAACCTTGATGTCATAAAATTGGAACGCGAGCGTATTGACAAATCCTTAAAGGAAGATGGATATTGTTATTTTAGTCCAGATTATTTGCTTGTGAAAGTCGACAGCAATATTGGCAATCACAGGGTTAACCTTTACATTACAATTAAACCCGAAACACCAATTCCTGCACAAAATAGCTATACTATCGGAGATGTATATGTTTTTCCTAATTTTAGCCTTACTCAAACTTCTGTCGATACAGCAATAAGCAAGGCTGTTTTAACCGATTGGATTTATGTAATAGATAAAGACAGTACTTTTAATCCCAGTATTTTCAGCCGCTCCATTTTATTCAGAACTGGTAATGTTTATAAGCTCTCAGACCACAACCATTCCTTAAGCCGATTGGTAAGTATTGGTACGTTTAAATTTGTAAAGACACGCTTTGAACGTAATGAAAACGCGACAAAACCAACACTTAATGTCTTTTATTATCTTACCCCTTTGCCACGCAAATCACTACGAGGCGAATTGCTGGGAACTACCAAATCCAATAACTTAACTGGTTCTGAACTTTCGCTAAGCTGGAAAAACAGGAATATATTCAGGGGTGCCGAACAATTACAAATAAAAGCGTATGGTGGTTTTGAAATACAGATCAGCGGAACAAATCCTGCCAATAATACATACAGAATTGGCACAGAAAATACTTTTGTGATTCCTCGGTTTGTAGTGCCGTTTTTCGAAACAAATACAGGCAATGCATTCGTTCCAAAAACAAAGTTTTCTCTCGGTTATGAAATTCTTAACAAGCGTAAGCTATATACGCTTAACTCTTTTCGTGCATCTGCTGGTTATAACTGGAATGAAAACATTCGTAAAGAACACGAATTAAATTGGCTTAGCATTAATTATGTACAACCTGCCAATGTTTCACAGCTGTATCTTGATAGTATTGCAAATAACATAACGTTGGCTAAAAGCATCGAAAAACAGTTTATTATTGGATCTACTTATTCATTTACTTATTCTGATCAACTTGAATTAACGCGTAGAAATAATGTTTTTTTTAATGGAAATATTGATCTCGCAGGAAATATTCCTGGATTGATTCAAGGTGCTGATTGCCTTGCAGGAGATACTGCAACTCTAATTGGAGCAAGATATTCACAATATATCAAAGCAGATATCGACCTCAGGTATTATATTAAAACAGGTACATCTTCGAAAATAGCCAGCAGGATAATTGCCGGTATGGGTTGTCCGTATGGCAACTCTTCGGAATTGCCTTTCATTAAACAGTTTTTTGCAGGAGGTAGTAATAGTATTCGCGCTTTTAGGGCTCGTTCAGTAGGACCTGGAACGTATCATCAAGACGATGCAAGTATAAAAACCTTTGTCCCGGACCAGTCTGGAGATATTAAATTAGAAATGAATACAGAATACCGTATGAAATTCTCAAGTATCATTAACGCAGCATTATTTGTAGATGCAGGAAATATTTGGTTGTTTAATACTAATGTCAATAAACCCGGATCAAAATTCAGCAAAGCATTTTTGAATGAACTGGCTGTAGGAACAGGTATCGGACTTCGGTTTGATTTTAGTTTCCTGATATTGCGCACTGATCTCGCTTTCCCTGTCCGCAAACCTTGGCTCGCAAGTGGCGATAGATGGGTGTTTAATAAAATTGACTTAGGCTATAACATTTGGCGAAGAGAAAATCTGGTTTTTAACATAGCGATTGGATACCCATTTTAATCAGAAGAAATGTGTGAACTATGTAACTTATTTTAATAGTTATATAACACATTCTGAAGCAAAAACTGTCAACTTTGTTGTTTAATCAGCCTTTGAAATATTTTCTAAAAACTACCTCGTTCCTATTTGTTTTTAGCAATATTTTTTTAAATAATATGAGCCAGTGAACAATACTATTCGTCAGAAATATTTTTTATCTAAAAAAGTGGATGGGTTTTTTCTAAGTATTAATGATGCTTACAGATTTGTTTTGCAATATTTTAAACAAGCATTTAAACGCCCTCTTCATTTTGGAGAAATCATTAACCAATGCTATGAAATTGGTCTAAGATCTTTGCCACTTATTACACTTACCGGATTTATTATTGGTATTGTGTTTACCAAGCAATCGCGTCCATCGCTTGAAGATTTTGGTGCAACTTCATGGCTGCCCTCATTAATCGGCATCGCTGTTGTGAAGGCTTTAGGTCCTTTAGTAACTGCATTAATTTGCGCAGGTAAAGTCGGGTCGGGCATTGGTGCAGAACTTGGTTCAATGAAAGTTACTGAACAAATTGATGCCATGGAAGTTTCTGCTATAAACCCATTCAAATATCTTGTGGCTACAAGGGTTACGGCAGCAATGATTGCCATTCCCATACTTTCTTTTTACTGCATTTTTGTTGGACTCATGGGTTCTTATCTGAATGTACATTCTGAAGAGGCTACCGGCTTTTTAACGTTTTTTAAAAATTCATTTTCTACCATACATTTTCTTGATGTTTTTACCTCTGTATTTAAGACCATTGTTTTTGGTTTTACTATCGGAATCATTGGTGCTTATAAAGGATTTAACGCCAAACAGGGAACTCGCGGAGTGGGAAAAGCCGCCAATCAGGCCGTAGTAATGGCAATGTTCCTGATTTTTGTGGAAGAAATTCTCATAGTGCAGGTTTCTAACTGGATAAGATATTATTAACATGGAAACTCAAAAAATATCACATATTATTAATAGCGAGAAGCCTGTAATTGTTATAAAAGATTTACATAAATCCTTTGTTGATCTTGATGTTTTAAAAGGTGTTAATCTTTCTGTATTCGATGGCGAGAATGTTGCCGTTCTTGGCAAGTCAGGCAGTGGCAAATCAGTTTTAATTAAAATTATTATTGGATTGCTAAAACCGGATAGTGGAGAAGTAATTGTTTTTGGACAACATGTAGATAAATTACAAGAAAAAGAATTGAATGAATTGCGATTGCGTATAGGTTTTTCATTTCAGAACAGTGCCTTGTACGATAGCATGAGTATAAGGCAGAACTTGGAGTTCCCGCTAAAAATGAATAAAAAAAATATAAGCAAAAAAGAAATTGGAATTGCAGTTGAAGAAGTACTGGATGCTGTTGGTTTAAAAAGTAAAATAAATGAAATGCCCAGTGACCTGTCAGGAGGGCAACGGAAAAGGATTGGTATTGCCCGTACTTTAATTCTCCAACCTGCAATAATGTTGTACGACGAACCTACAGCAGGCTTAGATCCAATAACAAGTGGCGAAATCAACAAACTTATTAATCAGGTGCAAGAGCAATACAAAACAAGTTCAATTATTATCACACACGACCTTACCTGTGCCAAGGAAACGGGTAACCGAGTGGCAATGCTGCTTGATGGCCGGTTTACAGGTATTGGAAAATTTGAAGATGTGTTTAAAAAAGATGATGAACACTTAAGAGGTTTCTATAATTATAATTTTATACAATAAATCATGGAAGAATCGCACAGTAAAAGGAAAGTAATAGTAGGTCTGTTTGTTTTTATCGGAATGCTTTTTCTGTTGTCAGGAATTCTCATTATCGGGAATCTGCACGAAACTTTTAAAAAGAAAATAAAAATTATCACGGTTTTTGATGATGTGAGCGGATTACAGGCAGGAAATAATATCTGGTTTTCAGGTGTAAAAATTGGAATGGTAAAAAAAATGGAATTTTTTGCACAGCGGAAAGTAATAGTAGTAATGGAAATTGAAGAAAAAACACAGCAATACATTCGCAAAGATGCATTTGTAAAGCTAAGTACTGATGGCTTAATCGGAAATAAAATATTAATAATTTACGGCGGAACTTCCACCTCACACGAAATTGAAGAAGGTGATACCCTAAGGGTTGAAGAAACTTTTACTTCCGAAGATATGATCAAGACTTTGCAAGAAAATAACATAAATTTTTTGGCAATAACCAAAGATGTAAAAAATATTACCAATAAGCTGGCGAATGGCGAAGGAACTATTGGTAAGTTGTTAAACGACGATGCAGTTTATACACATCTGGACTCAGCTACAGTGGCTCTTAAAAATGCAGCAAGCAAAGCACAAAAGTTAATCAGTTCGCTTTCAACTTTCAGCCAAGGACTCAATAAAAAGGGAACCCTTGCAAATGAACTCACCACAGATACTGTAGTTTTTAATTCACTGAAAACTTCAGCACTACAATTACAAAAAATGACTGATACTGCTACAGTTTTCATTAATAATTTAAAAGATGCAAGCAGCAATCCAAAAACTTCAGTTGGCGTTTTGCTTCACGACGAGGAATCAGGAGCACAACTAAAACAACTCATCAAAAATTTAGAAACAAGTTCTCAAAAACTTGATGAAGACCTGAAAGCTGCACAAAATAATTTTTTGCTGAAAGGGTATTTTAAGAAAAAAGAAAAAGAAAAAGAAAAAACTGATGAGCAAAAATAAAAAAAATCTTTGCAAATCATAGCTTCAGTAAATTTATCTAATCGGGATTAATTATCATGAAAAGAAAAATATGGATTATTCTTATCGCTTGTGTGTTTTTTCTTACGGTTTTTACAATAATCCTGACAACTCTATTTTTTGAGCCCTGGTTCAGGGGAAAGATACAAGCAGTATTGAACAAAAAATACAAGGATTACACACTTGAAATAGGGAAGGTTCATTTTTATATTTACCCTTCAGGAATTGAACTGGAAAAAGTTACAATCATCTCAAAAAAAAATAAAAAAGGAAAGCCTTTATTAAATGGGGAAATATCCTCACTCAAACTCAAAGGAATAAACTTTCTGATGGCTCTTTTTGAAAATGAAATTAATATCAAAGTAGTAACCATTTCCAATTGCAGTATTAATGGCGAGATTCCACATTCTAAGAACGCAAGTAAACCGGAAATCTCACCGATAAAAATCAAGATAGGTAAAGTTTTTTTTAACAAAATTAATCTGGCAATAACAGACTCCTCATTTGCAAAGTCCTTTTCAATGAAAGAAGGCATTTTGAAACTGTATAATTTACACGTAGAGAAAAATGATACTTTGACTCCTATTCTTGTCAATCAGTTTGATTTCGAAGCCAGAGAACTCCTTTGGGTTTCGCCCGACAGCATTTACACATATAGCGCCAACAACATTATCTATTCCGGATTTTCTAACACATTAGCTGTAAAAGAATTTTCTGTCCATCCGAATTATAAGTATTATGATTTCACAGCACGGTTTAGATATGAAACAGATCGTTTTGATGCCGTTTTTAGCAATATTTACGTTCACGGTTTTTCTGCCGCAGGTTATTTTAAATCTAACAGTTTGGTATGTTCCTATATCGAAATCGGAAAAATGGAACTGGATGCATTCCGGGATAAACGAAAAGAATTTGAGCATATAAACAAAACTATATTTCAGGATATGATTTATAAATATCCAGGAATAATCAACATTGATTCTGTTGGAATTTTAAGTGGCAATATCATTTACAGAGAACACGATGAAAAAGCAAACGAAGCGGGGTATATCAGCTTTAATAAACTAAAGGTTAAGATTTACAAAATTTCAAATCACAAAATTTACAAAACAAAAAGTGCAACTCTTGAAGTTAACGCAGAAGCTCTATTGATGGGAAAAAGTAAATTTACAATAAAATTAAAATCGAAGATCTTCGACATTTACAATACCTTTTCAGTAAGCGGAACTCTTTCCAGGTTCGAAGCAAAAGATTTGAACCCAATTCTCGAGAAAAATGCTTTTGTATATGCCACATCAGGCAAAATAAATGCAATGCAATTCAACTTTAATGCAAATAATGCCAAAGCCACCGGAACAATGACCTTGTACTATGATGGATTGAACCTTTCTGTAAAAAACAGTATAACTGATGATACCACTGCCTTTAAAGAGCGGATTGTATCCATTTTAACCAATATAAAAGTTTTGAATTCTAACCCGCTACCAAAAGAAGAATTGAGGGTTGGTATTATTGATTATGATAGAGATCCGGAAAAATCGCTGATTAATTATTGCTTCAAATCTGTTCTTTCAGGAGTTAAATCTAGTATTACAAAAAAACCGAAGCAAAAAAAGAAACCGTAACCTTCTTTTTCTAATTATTATTCACATTAAAACCAAGTCATAACTATTGAATTTATATCATAGTACATGATGAGAAATGATAGGAAAATAGAATAATATACCAATCGATGTGATAACCTTTTAGTTCAATTTATAACCCATCTGCATTGCGCTGGCGAGATTCATTGCTGAATTAATATTAAACGAAAAATATTTATTCCTTATCATTATTTTTCAATAATAATCATTGTTGTCCGATAAAATATTAGACAAGCTAAAGGATGTAAATTTTTCATTTTCTTCCTTTGCCTCATTCCTGAAGGATGAATTGATTTTTAGCAATTTACATCCTTTAGGACAGAGGCAAAATAAATTGATAAAAATCAATTTATCAAATGTCGAAAAACCAACCTCTTGTTTTTAAGAAACCCATAAAACCCATATTTAGCTTGGTGTTTCAT
>JBBQSF010000093.1:0-12458 GCA_038214085.1 Bacteroidales bacterium
ACTGTTGAAATTTAGTGTGGATTTTGTTCAATACAAGGACAGAAAAGATCAATTAACTTCTGATATTTCAAAGGAAGGTTCATTTAATCAGGTGCTTTTGTCGGATATGAAACTGGTGCTTCCAAATGATATGCTTACAAAAGTTGACCTCATGTCCATGGCTAATTCGCTGGAAGTTCGGACACCATTTCTAGATTACAGAATTGTTGATTTTGCAGCCGCTCTTCCTTCAAATTATAAAATTGATTCAGGTGGTCGGAAAAAAATTCTGCGTGACGCATTCAGGAATATTTTACCTTCCGAACTATACAACCGCCCGAAACATGGATTTGAAGTGCCCTTGCTAAAATGGATGCGCAAGGAATTAAAAACCATTATCTTTGACGACTTATTAAATAAAGATTTTGTTGAAGCCCAGAATATTTTCAATTATAACGAAATAGAGAAATTACGAAAAAAGTTATTTTCTTCAAACCCGGAAGATGCAACTGCACGAATATGGGCACTAACTGTTTTTCAATGGTGGTGGAAAAAATATTTTAATGATTAGATTATGCCTAGAATTCTAAGAATAATTAACCGTTTTAATTTAGGTGGACCAACCTATAATGCAGCATACCTGACTAAATATTTGCCACAGGAATATGAAACGCTTTTAGTGGGTGGAGCAATAGACGAAACAGAAGGCAATTCTGAATTTATTGTTAAAAATCTTGGAATTGAGCCTGTAATAATTCCGGAAATGAAAAGGGCTATTAGTCCTTCGGATGATTATAAAGCTTATCATAAAATTAAAAAACTGATCAAGCAATTCAAACCTGATATTGTCCATACTCACGCATCAAAATCAGGAGCATTAGGAAGGCTTGCCGCATCAAAACTAAATGTACCAACAATTGTTCATACTTTTCACGGACACGTTTTTGATGCTTATTTCAGCAGTATTTCTTCAAAATTTTATATCAATGTTGAAAGATATTTATCAAAAAAAAGCGACAGAATAATTGCACTAAGTCCAATTCAAAAGCATGATCTGAGTGTAAAATATAAAATTTGTAACGAAAAAAAAATCGCCATAATTCCACTGGGTTTTGATTTATCCCGATTTCAGGAAAATATTCCGGAAAAAAGAAATACACTAAGAAATAAGTATAAAATTGCTGACGACGAAATAGTTATTTCAATAATAGGTCGTATTGTCCCAATAAAAAACCATTCGCTGTTTTTAGATGCAATCAAATACGTAACAGAGCATACCACAAAAAAAATAAAAGTTCTCATTGTGGGCGATGGGGAGGACAAACAATTGATAACAGATAAAGCCAGTTCTTTAAATTTGTCGTTTTGCGAAGGAGTTCCTGAGGATAATAAACAACAGCTTATTTTTACATCGTGGATAAAAGAAGTTGATGAAGTAATTGCCGCCTCGGATATCATTGCCCTAACTTCGCTCAATGAAGGAACACCCGTAAGCCTTATCGAAGCACAGGCCGGAAACAAACCCGTGGTTACAACAAATGTTGGAGGCATAGAAAATGTGGTTTTTGAAGGGAAAACCGCTTTGCTGTCAGAGCCCAACAAGATGCTGCCTTTTGCTGAAAATCTTTTAAAATTAATTCTAGATAACAATGCAAGAGCTCAAATGTCGCTTTATGGCTGGCAATATGTTTCAGAAAAATACCATTACACACGACTGATAAAGGATATGGATGCACTTTACCATCAGCTGTTAAAAAAATAAAACAATTTCCTAATAAGTTCGTATAAATCAAAGTTATTTATTTTGTTAACTTTGTCGCATATTAAACTTTGATGAAAAAACAGTATTACAAATACTTAATTTTTATTATTTTAACTTTTCTTTTCTCCTGTAAATTGGTTGATCCCAGCAGGATGTTGCGAACAACAAAAGATTATAAATTTTCAGAATTTCCTGCAGATCAAAAAAAAGATGAATACAAAATTGCAGCCAACGATGAAATCTCTTTTAAGATTTCAACCAATAACGGAGAAAAGTTGATTAATCCTATAGCCGAAGGAGCAGCAGTAGCCCAAGTAAGCGGGATGAATTATCTTGTTGAGTTTGACGGAATGGTAAACTTTCCAATTCTTGGCAGAACGCTGATTGCAGGAATGACATTAAGAGAGGCGGAAACTTTTCTTGAGGAAAAATTCTCGACATATTACAATGAACCATTTGTTCAACTTAAAGTTACCAACAACAGGGTAATTGTTTTTCCGGGAGGCACAGGAAGTACGGCTCAGGTTCTTCAACTTGAAAGCACAAACACCACTTTATTCGAAGCTCTTGCCCTTGCCGGGGGAATTTCCGATGGAAAAGCCAATCGCATTAAACTGATCAGAGGCGGACCTGATAACCCAAAAATTTATCTTTTTGATCTTTCAACCATTGATGGAATAAAATTCGGGAATACGGTTTTACAAGCAAATGATATTATTTATATTGAACCCCGCAATAAAGTTCCAGAACGGATTCTTACTTCAGTTGCACCTTACCTTTCACTGTTTTCAACTATTGTGTTGATATATACCTTATTTAAATAATGGCTGTAAAAAAAATATCAAATATTAATGATGAGCTGGATATAAAGCTTTTTATTCTCATTGCCAAGAGAAGTATGCTGTATGTCATTATTTTTATTTCGCTCGCAATGATAGGAGCATATTTATATTTGCGTTATACTCACCCAATATTTCAGGCTCAGGCAACCATTCAGATAAATACTGATGACAGGGCTGCGAAAATTATGGAAACAGAAAACATTTATGAAGACGGACTTGCAAAGAAAATTGAGCTTTTAAAATCTTCTGTTTTTTTGAACCGGGCATTATCAAAACTCCCTCTCGATATCAGCTATTACACCGAAGGCAGGATTCTGGCTTTTGAACAGTACAAAAGTTCACCTTATAACATTGAAGCTATCGTAAAAGATCCTTCTTTTTACGACATACCAATATATATAATTTTTGATGGCAATGGCAAATATGAGATTTCGTATACTTCAGCATCAGGAAACAAATTCGAAAAAACTTTTCCGTTAAGTACTGATGCCATTCTTCCCGAAGCGACTCTTAAAATTAATATTAAAAATAAAAGCCAGCTCTCATACAAATCAGGTTTACTGGATCAGGATTCTTATTATTTTATTATCAATAATCCTGACAGGATCGTAAGCACATACTCCAGTTCACTTACTGTGAGCGTAATAAATGAAGCGGCCAAAACACTTCAAATCAGTTTCAGCGATCGCAATGCTTCCAAAGCAGCAGATATTGTAAATGCCATTTTAGATGAATTTAAAATTTATGATGTAGAGAAAAAAGGGGAAAGCGCCAACAGCATTCTCGACTTTATCGATATGCAATTAAAACAGATTTATGATACACTTTATAAATCTGAAATGGAACTTGATAATTTTAAAAGGCTAAACGATATTGATTCTACAGCTATTCAAAAACTTCCAAGTGTTTACAACAGAATTAACGATTTTAACGATCAAATAGTTACCATTGAACTTGAAGAAAATATATTGGTAGATGTTGAAAAGCAACTTAAAGATAAGGATATTGACATCTATAAATTAATTGCAATTGTTGCCGGTAGCGAATACGAAGGTTCTATTTCAAAACTTCTCGAATCTCTGCAGTCATTGCTTTTGAAGAAAGAGCAAATGCTATATGAAGTTACTAAAAATAGTTCTCAGATTGAGGCTTTGAATTATCAGATCGAAATTCAGAAGAAAATGATTGTTGAAACGATTAAAACAATTAAAACCAACCTGACTAGTCGAAAAGAAAAATTGAAGAAATTTTTAGATTCGTATGAAACAACTGCATTTACAAAAGAAGAATCTTATAATGGACTGGAACTTAGTCGCCTTCAGCGAATGTATGCAATAAATGAAAAATTTTACAACAATTTAATTGATAAAAAAGCAGAATATTCTATTTCAAAAGCCGGTTTCGTGTCAGAAGATGTGGTTTTAGAAAAATCTTCTATTCCCAATTCACCTATTTCGCCGAGACGAAGAATGATTTTATTAGGAAGTTTTGTAATTGGATTGCTTATAAGCCTTGGACTAATTTTGATCCGCTATTTGTTTTATAACGAAATCACAAACGTAAATGATATCGTTAAATACAGCGAAGCTCCTATTTTAGGTATCATACCGAAGTATAAAAAAGATATTCCTGTTTCCCAGTTGATTGTTGATAAAAAACCAAAATCATTAATTGCCGAAGCCTTGCGCTCAATCCGTACAAATCTTCAGTTTATTGACAATACGGAAGGGCCAAAATTACTCGCAGTTACTTCAACCATTTCTGGTGAAGGAAAAACATTTGTTACAATTAATCTTGCTGGCGTAATTGCTTTCTCTGAAAAAAAGGTAATTGTTATGGATTTCGACCTCCGTAAACCGAAGATACATCTTGGTTTTGGCGTTGAAAACAAAAGAGGAGTATCTACCATTCTAATGGGCAAAAATACAGCTGAAGAATGTATTCAGCACAGCACTGTCCCCAATCTGGATTTTATCACTGCTGGACCTGTTCCACCAAACCCTGCAGAACTAGTGCTTACTAAAAATATGGATAATCTGATTGCTCACTTGAAAACCATTTATGATTTTGTAATTATTGACAATCCACCAATTGGGCTAGTGACTGATGGAATGAAAAGTATTCAAATGGCTGATTATCCTATTTATGTATTTAAAGCAAACCATTCCAAACGCATTTTTGTTCAAAATGTGGACAGGCTCATTGCAGAAAGTGGCATAAAAAGAATGGCTGTCATTCTCAATGCAGTTGAACCACAATACTCTGGCTATGGTTATGGAAAAGGAAATTCTTACGGTCCCGGTTACGGATATGGATATGGTTATGGCTACGGTTATGCTTACGGATATGGTTATGGATATTATGATGAAGACCATTTAGTAAAACCAAAAAAGAAATTCATCCTCGACAGGATAACCGACTTTTTTATAAAAACAATATTTAGAAGAAACCGCTAATAAATAATGGAAATAATTAAAGCTGAAATTCCAGGATTACTTTTAATCAAACCTGATGTTTATAAAGATTCCCGGGGTATTTTTTACGAATCGTTTAATCAGTTTAAATTTGCGGAAAAAGATTTACCTTTTGAATTTGTTCAGGATAATATTTCTATTTCTTCGAAGAATACATTACGCGGTCTTCACTTTCAAACAGAGCCCCATGCACAGGGCAAGCTTGTTTCGGTAATAAAGGGCGCCGCATTGGATGTGGCCGTTGATCTAAGAAAAAACTCATCATTTTTTGGCAAATATTATTTAGCTGAATTAAACGATCAGAATAATTTACTTTTTTGGATTCCTCCTGGTTTTGCGCATGGCTTTCTGGCAATGGAAGACCAAACTATTTTTTCATACAAATGCTCATCAGCATATAATAAAAATGCCGAATGTTCTATTAGGTGGAACGATCGAGATATTAATATCCAATGGGGTATTTCTTCACCTTTGTTATCTGATAAAGATGCAACGGCACCTTATCTTAACGATATTTTAGGAAAACTTTAAGGTTTTTTTTCGTACCTTTGCCCCCAATTTTATTGAATATGCTTGGGCAATATCACGTTTTTATTGAATATCTGATTTTTTTTGCAGCATGTCTCGCTTTCTCGTTACTGATCAATGGGCTTTTTATGAAGTTTGTCAGGACTTTAGGAATTCGTGACAGCAAAGAAACCATTATACGTTGGAGTTCTGAATCGAAACCTGCAATGGGAGGCCTAAGTTTTTATATTGTTTTCCTGTTGTCAATTGTTGCTTATTCATTCTTTTTTGAAAAAAGTCATTATTTTTTAAATAAACAATTTATAGGAATATTGTTTGCCTCCACCCTTGGTTTTCTTATGGGGTTATATGACGATGCATACAATACAAAGCCCTTGATAAAGTTATTTACTCAAATAACCTGTGCATTGATTCTTATTTTCACCGATGTTTATATTCACCTTTTCGATAGCCAAGTTTTAAATTATGTAATTACATTATTTTGGGTGGTAGGAATGATGAATTCAATAAATATGCTCGACAATATGGATGCAATTACTACAATTGTATCTATTTCTATCCTTTTATGTGCCTTGGTGAATTTGTTCATTTTCGGTGATTTTAACAATCCTGATATTTTTATTATTATTGGTGTTTTAGCTGCACTTACCGGATTCCTGAAGTTTAACTGGAACCCTTCGTCAATGTATATGGGTGACACAGGCAGTCAATTTCTGGGTGCCTTGTTAGCAGCAATTGGAATTGTGTATTTCTGGAATAGAGGCGAAGGCAACGGAATTGAAATTCAAACCAAACAAATTTTTACTTCAATCATCGTATTTTCAATTCCTATAATTGACACTACAACTGTTTTCTTTAAAAGAATACGGAAAGGAAATTCCCCTTTTATTGGTGGTAAAGATCACACAACCCATCATATTTCTTACCTTGGGTTTTCCGACAAACAAGTTGCTTGGATTTATGCCGGACTTTCGTTATTAAATATTATTCTGGCAATTATTGCGATTAACTTTATCCGCATTTGGACTTTATGGCACACATTTTTTCTTGGGCTTTACTTTTTAATCTTGTTTGTGATTTTGTTCTATATTGCGAATATCAATACAAGTAAAAAATAAGTTATTTACTATGAAAATATTCTGGAAGTTTCTATATCTGTTCTGTGCTATGTTTTTTATTTTTTTAATTCTGGAAATGCTCACCTTTTCTTCCGGAAAAACAGGCTCAGATTCCGAATATCAAAAAGCATTTTATAAAAATTATAAAATTTTTGCTCTTGAAATTCCTGAACAATTAGATTTTGCAGGCGAAAAAATTCTTACCAATCGCTATGATGTGCGCGAAAGCATTGACAGGGAACTTCTTACTAACACATACTGGCATTCGCAAACCATACTCATGATAAAGCGTGCAAACCGATGGTTTCCCGTTATTGAACCAATTTTAAAAAAGAACAATATTCCTGAAGATTTTAAATATCTTGCTTTGGCAGAAAGCGGATTCTCAAACAATACGGTATCCCCTGCCGGAGCAGCAGGAGTGTGGCAGTTTTTAAAAGAAACCGCAATCCAATACGGGCTTGAAGTTACCGACGACATTGACGAACGCTATAACATTGAAAAGGCAACTGTTGCTGCTTGCAATTACTTAAAGGATTCATACAAAACATATAAAAGCTGGACCATGTCTGCAGCAGCTTACAATATGGGTATTGGAGCTGCAACAAAACAAATTAAAGCTCAAGGTACCGTAAACTACTATGATTTGTTTCTTAATAACGAAACAGCGCGGTATGTTTATCGGATTATAGCCTTAAAAATTATTATCTCAAACCCGAAACAATACGGTTTTTACTTGCGAAAAAAGGATCTTTATCCTTCTATCCCCACTTATCAAGTGGTTGTTGATTCCACAATTAACAATTTGCCCGATTTTGCTATTAAGCACGATATCAATTATAAAATTCTTAAAGAATTTAATTTATGGATTCGCAAATCGTCACTGATTAACAATAGCAAGAAAAAATACACGTTAACAATTCCAAAAAAGGGTTACATTAACTATGACACCCTTTTGTTTAAGATCCCTGACGAACCATTTGTGCTTCCCGACAGCCTTTAACCGTAATCAATGAACAAGAATAGTGAAACAACTGTAGGCAAAAGCACAATTACAAATTCGGTGTCTGATCATGAAATGATCAAAGTATATGGTGCAAGAGCACATAACCTAAAAAATATTGACGCATCAATTCCGCGTAATAAACTTGTTGTGATAACCGGTTTGAGTGGTAGCGGAAAATCTTCACTTGCATTTGACACTATTTATGCTGAAGGACAAAGAAGGTATATCGAAACCTTTTCAGCTTATGCCAGACAATTCATAGGAAATCTCGAACGACCCGAAGTTGACAGAATCACGGGGCTAAGCCCGGTAATATCTATTGAGCAAAAAACCACTTCAAAAAACCCCAGATCAACAGTAGGAACAATTACTGAAATATATGATTATTTAAGGCTTATGTATGCCCGGGCTTCTATTGCATATTCCTCTGTTACAGGCGAAAAGATGATTAAATATTCCGAACAGGAAATAATTAATTTAATTGCGGAAAAATATCAGGGAAAAGAGCTTACTATTTTAGCTCCGATTATTAAAGGTCGTAAAGGGCATTACAGAGAATTATTTGAGCAAATCAGGAAACAAGGTTTTTTAAAAGTAAGAATTGATGGGGAGTTAAAAGATATCACCTTCGGCTTGCAGCTCGACCGCTACAAATTACACAATATAGAAATTGTTATTGATAAATTACTTATTGATAATTCGGATAAATTCAGACTCTCAGAATCGGTTAACCTTGCTTTGCGACATGGAAAAGGTTTGTTAAAGATTTTGGATGGAAATTCAAAAAAAGGATTTCAATTCAGTAAACATCTCATGTGCCCTACATCCGGAATATCTTATAATGAACCCGAACCCAACTCTTTCTCTTTCAACTCACCATACGGAGCTTGTACAAAATGCAATGGATTGGGGACAATAACAGAACTTGATATTGATAAAATTATTCCCGACCGAAAAAAATCAATAAAAAAAGGAGCAATTATTCCTTTGGACGAATCAAAAAACAAATGGATATTTGGGTTAATAGAGGCAGTTGGTGTCAAATACGGTTTTACCCTAAACACACCAGTGGAAGAATTCTCTGATGAGGCCTTAAATATTATTTTATACGGCACCGATGAAATTTTTAAAGTAAAAAATGAAGCATTGGGAATTTCTTCCGCTTATTCTCTTAATTTTGAAGGGATAGCAAGCTTTATTCACAACCAGTATCAGGAAGCCAATTCCCATGCTTTGAAAAAGTGGGCTTTTGGTTTTATGAACGATATAAAATGTCCAGAATGTAATGGAAGCAGGTTAAAAGACGAATCACTTCATTTTAAAATTGCTGAGAAGAACATTTCGGAACTGGCTAAAATGGATATATTTCATTTGCACCAGTGGTTTATGGAATTAACCGAAATACTTGATGATAGAAGCATAAAAATTGCAAGTGAAATTATTAAAGAAATTATTAAGCGACTTCAATATCTTCTAAATATCGGGCTTGATTATCTTTCATTAGATCGACCTGCAAAATCACTGTCAGGCGGCGAAGCACAAAGAATAAGGCTTGCCAGTCAAATAGGTTCGAATTTAGTAGGTGTTTTGTATATTTTAGACGAGCCCAGCATTGGCCTTCACCAAAGAGACAACCAAAGCCTGATCGCAACTTTATGTAAACTCCGCGATATTGGCAACTCAGTTATTGTTGTTGAACACGACAAAGAAATGATTATGGCTGCCGATTATATTCTTGACTTAGGGCCTGGCGCAGGAGAATTGGGAGGCTTTATCACGGGGTCGGGCACTCCAGAAGAACTATTAGCCAACTCCGAAAGTATTACTTCACAATACCTCAACAATAAAAGATCAATAAATATTCCAGCAGAAAAGAGACCCGGAAATGGGCAATCTTTAGTTATAAAAGGAGCAACAGGTCATAATCTTAAAAATGTGGAAGTGTCCTTTCCTTTAGGAACATTTATATGCATAACAGGCGTATCCGGAAGCGGAAAATCCTCGCTGATTAACGAAACTTTGTATCCTATTTTAAGCCAATATTTTTACAGATCTGACCTTTCACCATTACCTTATAAAGAAATTAAAGGTATCGAGAACATTGACAAAGTAATTGAAGTAAATCAGTCGCCAATTGGTCGTTCTCCAAGGTCAAACCCCGGAACCTATGTTGGTGTTTTTGACGAAATCAGAAAACTTTTCGCTCAGTTGCCAGAAGCAAAAATAAGAGGTTATCAGCCGGGGCGCTTTTCGTTTAACGTAAAAGGTGGAAGATGCGAAGCCTGTCAGGGTGCTGGATTGAAAACGATTGAAATGAATTTTCTGCCTGATGTTTATGTAGAATGCGACACATGCAACGGAAAACGATATAACAGAGAAACACTAGAAGTGCGATACAAAGGAAAAAACATTAATGATGTTCTGAATATGAGTATTGATCAGGCCATTATTTTTTTCGAAAACATCCCGTCTATTCTGAATAAAATAAAAGCCATTCACGATGTCGGACTTGGATATATCCGAATTGGGCAGCAGTCGACAACACTGTCAGGCGGTGAAGCACAACGTGTAAAACTGGCTACTGAATTATCAAAAAAAGATACTGGCAAAACTTTATATATTTTGGATGAACCCACAACAGGCCTTCATTTTGAAGATATCCGTATTTTGCTTGACGTGCTTCACAAGCTCGTGAATAAAGGAAATACCGTAATAGTGATTGAGCATAACTTAGATGTAATCAAAGTAGCTGATCATATTATTGACATTGGCCCTGAAGGTGGTGAAAGAGGCGGTTATATTGTTTGTTCAGGTACTCCTGAAAATATCATTTCAAATAAAAATAGTTATACTGCAGCTTTCTTAAAAAAAGAACTGAGTGAAAAGAAATTCATAAAATCTAATATTTAATTATATTTACAGCAAATTTCTCCGAACATGAGCATGATACCTGACACAAAAGAAGAAGAACAAATCCGGGAAGCATTTGTGCAAAAAGACTGGACAGAAATAAAATCGTCCGATTCGTGGCAGATTTTTAAAATCATGTCCGAATTTGTTGAAGGTTTTGAAAAACTTGCAATTATTGGTCCTTGTGTAACAATATTTGGTTCTGCCCGTACAAAACCTGAAAGCAGATATTATAAACTTTCGGAAGAAATTGCATCAAAATTGACAAAAGCAGGATTTGGAATTATTACCGGCGGTGGACCCGGAATTATGGAAGCTGGAAATAAAGGCGCAAAACTTTCCGGTGGAAAATCTGTAGGTTTAAATATTGACCTTCCATTTGAACAATCTCCTAATCCTTATATCGATCAGGATAAATTGCTTACTTTTTACTACTTTTTTATTCGAAAAGTAATGTTTATGAAATACTCTCAGGGATATGTGGTTTTACCGGGCGGATTTGGAACCCTTGATGAGTTATTTGAGGCTCTTACACTGATTCAAACAAAAAAAATTGCTCGTTTTCCAATTGTAATGGTATGTTCAGAATACTGGAACGGCCTGATAGATTGGGTAAAAGACAAAATGGTTTCCGAACACAATATCAATGCTGATGATTTGCATTTAATTCATTTGGTTGATACTGCTGATGAAGCTATTAAACATATTGAAGACTTTTATAATAAATATTCATTAAAACCGAATTTTTAATATTTTATGTTTTCATTTATTATTTTATTCGTACATTTATCCGGTTTTATCGAACAATAATTTTTTTACTATGACAACAAAAAGAATTATACTTCCTCTTCTCCTATTAATATTGGTGTTTAATTTAAAGGGACAAGTTGCAACAACTACATCAAGCGATGTATTTGAGTATAATAAATATCGTATTCCTTCGATCACAGGAGGCGTGGGAATATTGTCTTTTTTTGGCGATATAGGAACATATGAAAGCGAAGTTTGGCCTATTGGAAAATTCAATACTGGATTTCAGTTTGGGATCGAACAACGCATAGGAAGTGCTTTAGGAGTTTCATTAAATGGTCTTTTAGGAAGCCTTGCTGAAATCGACAACAGAAAGTTCAGGCAGATAAATTTCAAATCCGATGTTTTTCAGGGAAACCTAAACCTGATTTTTCATTTTGACAATGGGTTTCTGCTTAACAAAACATCTCGCCTTTCGCCTTATATTACTGCTGGTGTTGGTTATTTTACGTTCGATCCTTATACCGACAAAAAAGATAAAAACGGGCTTAAATATTATTTCTGGCCCGATGGTTCAATCCGCGACAGAGAACTTGATTTTGAAAATCCACAGCTTGGTGAAGTTATCGAACGCGATTATAAATTTGAAACAAAAATCGATAGCCTTAATACTTTTAAAAAAAATGCATTGACTCTTCCTGTTGGAATTGGTTTTAATTTTAAATTTTCCGACAAGCTTGAGGCAAATATTCATGCCACTTATTTCTTTTCCAATACTGATTATATCGACGGTTATTCCTACAAAAAAATTAAAGAAGGAAAGTTTTTTACAAAGCATAACGATGGATATTTTTTCTCAGGAGTAAGCTTGCAATATAATTTAGGTGGCAAATCAGGTATGCGAATTCGAAATCAGGCTTATAAAGGAGTTGATTTTTCTACTATTACTAAAGGGGATGCCGATGGTGATAAAGTTAAAGACAAAGAAGACAAATGTCCGGATACTCCTCAGGGTGTATTGGTTGACAAAAGCGGTTGCCCACTTGATGATGACAAAGATGGCGTTCCAAATTATCTCGACAAAGAAGC
>JBBQSF010000094.1:0-12430 GCA_038214085.1 Bacteroidales bacterium
GGGTTAAAGCACTTTACAAAAGCTTCCACATGATCAGGAACCTGAACCCGTGTTTTTTCAACCACATTGTAGTTTTTAATTACAATAAGTGTGGCATTGGGTGCAACAAGTGCAATTTTTTGAATTTCTTCTTTATCAAAGAAAATATTGCTCGCCTTTACTATTCCTTTGTTGCCATACTTTTTACTTTCGAGGTTCGTTCCAAATAAAACCATATCCTTGTATGTATCAAGATGTAAAATTTTCATTACCTGAAATAATTTATCAGAAGGAATATGGTCAATTACAGTTCCGTTTTCGATGGCTGTAACTTTTAATTCTTTTAAAGATTCGTTCATGAGTTAAGTTTTAAATTATTTTAAACCAAGAATTGCACATACCAATGCCTGACGAACATATACTCCATTGAGTGCCTGCTGAAAATAATACGCTTGTTTGTTATCATCAACATCCTCGTTAATTTCATTTACGCGTGGCAGCGGATGCATGATGCGAAGGTTGTCCTTAGTATTTGATAGCATATCATTTTTTAAAATGTAGGAATTTTTAATTTTTTCATATTCCATTGGGTCAGAAAAACGTTCTTTTTGTATTCTTGTCATATACAAAATATCAGCTTTCTCAATTACTTCATCAAGTTCGGTGTACTGATGATAGTTCAGGTTATTTTCCTTGATATGCACTTTTACTGAACTTGGCAGTTTTAGTTCAAAAGGTGACACAAGATGAAAGGTGGTATTAAACTGGCATAATGCCTGCACTAGAGAATGAACAGTTCTTCCGTATTTAAGGTCACCAACAAAAACAATATTTAAATTTTCGAGTGTACCTTGTGTTTTACGAATTGAATACAAATCTAATAAACATTGTGTTGGATGTTGGTTCGCACCATCGCCAGCATTAATAACAGGCACCGAAGAAACTTCGCTTGCAAATCTTGCGCTTCCTTCTTTAGGATGCCGCATAACAATTACATCAGAATAATTCGCAACAGTTTTTATGGTATCGCGCAACGACTCCCCTTTTTGAACACTTGTGCTTGAAGTATCCGAAAACCCGATAATTTTTCCACCAAGATATGATACTGCGCTTTCAAAGCTTAAGCGGGTACGAGTGCTTGGTTCAAAAAACAATGTGGCTACCACATAATTTTCGAGCAAACGCTGACGGGGATTTTTTTCAAAATCCTCTGCAATATCGAGCAGATGCATTTGCTGCTCTTTTGTGAAATCATTAATTGATACTAAACTTTTATTCTTCATATTTACATAATTAATAATTAGACATAAAAAAAGGCGACCGTAGTCGCCTTAAATAATTATTTATGAGCAGCAAGAGCAACCTTTTTTAACCAGGTCGTGCTTCATAACGAAATCGCAAAGTACATCCGATAATTTTGGACGACCGATTTCTTCGAGTTCATAATCAACCTTAGTAGTAGGTTTGTTTATTTTAATGATTCTCTGAAGATCAATTGGAGTTGCAATAACTACTGAATCGCAATCAACATTATTAATTGAAGTTTCGAGGTCAGCAATTTGCTGGTCGCCATATCCCATTGCAGGAAGTAAAGTTCCTATGTTAGGATAGATTCTAAATGTTTCTGCAAGTTTACCAACAACAAATGGTCTTGGGTCAACAAGTTCAGCTGCGCCATATTTTTTAGCAGCAACAGTACCTGCACCAAGTTTCATTTCGCCGTGGGTTAATGTTGGGCCGTCTTCGACAACCAATACGCGTTTTCCTTTTATAAGTTCAGGATTGTGAACTGTAAGAGGAGAAGCAGCATCAACAACAATTGCATTAGGGTTAACTTTTGCAATACTTTCTCTAACGATCTGAATATTTTCTGGAGAAGCGCTGTCCATTTTATTGATAACAACAACATCAGCCATTCTTAAAGTTACTTCGCCAGGATAGTATGTTAATTCATTTCCTGGTCTGTGTGGGTCAACAACAGTGATTAAAAGATCTGATTTGTAGAAAGGGAAGTCATTATTTCCACCGTCCCAAAGAATAATGTCAGCTTCTTTTTCTGCTTCGCGAAGAATTGCTTCATAATCAACACCAGCATAAATAACATTTCCACGAACAACGTGTGGTTCGTATTCTTCCATTTCTTCAATGGTACATTTGTGTTTTTTAAGATCTTCAATGGTTGCGAAACGCTGAACTTTTTGTTCAACTAGATTTCCGTAAGGCATTGGGTGACGGATAGCCACAACTTTTAATCCCATTTCCATGAGAACTTCGATTACTTTACGTGAAGTCTGGCTTTTTCCGCAACCTGTGCGAACAGCTCCAACGGAAATAACCGGTTTGGTGCTTTTTACCTGTGTGTCTGCAGGGCCCATGAGCATAAAATGCGGACCGGCTGCATTTACAATTGCACTCATATTCATTACTCTCTGGTAAGGAACATCGCTGTATGCAAATACGCAAATGTCAACATTTAGTTCTTTAATGAGTCTAGTTAAATCACTTTCAGCATATATGGGAATTCCTTGTGGATAAAGTTCTCCAGCAAGTTCAGTAGGGTATTTCCTACCATCTATGTCAGGGATTTGAGCTGCTGTAAATGCTACAACATTGTATTCTTCATTTCCTCTAAAATAAGTGTTAAAATTGTGAAAATCACGTCCGGCGGCGCCGATGATAATTACATTTTTCCTTTTGGTTGCCATAAAAAATGGTTTTAAGGTTTGTGAATTGATTATTTTTTAATTCTGGCAAAGATATATGTTTAAGTAGTGCAACCAAATTTTTTATAGGTTTTTATTTGCTAACAACACTTTACAAACATTCGGCATATATGCATATCATAATTTGGGACTGACTTATAAAATTATTAAGAAGCTTGAAAAAAGATATTTTTTAACATTTTTTTGAATCAGAAAGTTCATTCTAATCCATAATTCAAAAAAGTAGAATACAAAACTTTCAGTTTATTTCAGTTTTTAATCTGCATTATTTGCATTTGCCTCCCATAAAGCAAATTCACAAATTATTCAGGTATTCCGACACATTGAGTCAAAATCACTTTCTGAGTATCCTTGAGTTTAAATAATTTTGCAACCTTATCTTTATCAATCCAACCAAGCACAACCGTGGCCAGATTTTCAGAAGCACAATACAGATAAACATTCTGGCAAATAAATCCCACATCGGTGGCTGCATAAAACTGTTTATCGGCCTCGGAGGTATTTCCCATTTTTTCATAATCAGCTACATAAACCAACATTGCTGCTGCCTTAGCTGGAAAATCTTGTTTTGTAATTTGTCCACGCAAATCTTCTGAAAGAACCGGAATTAGTAAATTTTTTAAGGCATCGTACACGAATAATCCTTTTTTCAGGGAGACATAAAGGTCGAATTCCTGACGGTTCATAGCCGATGGAGCCGTACGCTTGCCGTTTGGGCGGTTTACGCCATAAGCAGCCCACAATAAATTTGACAATTGCTGATCAGTGAGAACGCCTTCTTTAATATCCCTAGTTGTTTTTCGCTCCTTTAACAATTGCATTAGAGGTTTCCCGCCAACTGTGTCAGGTTTTAAAAGTTTTATCGTATCCTGATTCTGAGAAAAAGAACTCACAGTTATTCCAACAAAAAGCAGAAGTGTATATAATCTTTTCATATTATCGCTTTTTTAATTTATAATTAAATATTTCAGTGCAAAATTACGTATTTTTTTTTCAAAACAAAAACACGTCAAATTTCGGCACAGATTATTTGCAAAAAAGTCTGAACAAATTAAAATCTGAAATAACATCAATTAATCAAGCGAAGCAATAAGGTTTTCCATGATAATGGTCATTTTAGGTTCGGCTTTTGACGCTTCTTCCTGCACATCTTCATGGGTTGAAATTTTCTCAACAGTATCCTGTATTCCTATGTTGGTAATAATTGAAATTGCGAAACAAGGAATACCCATATGGTTTGCTACAATTACTTCGGGAACAGTTGACATTCCGGTTGCATCAGCACCAATAGCACGGAAATACTTGTATTCGGCATGAGTTTCATAAGTGGGTCCGGAACTTCCAACATAAACACCTTCTTGAACATGAAAATTATTAGCAGCAGCAATTTCTTTGGCTTTAGCAATTAATTTTTTGTTGTATGCTTCACTCATATCTGGAAAGCGTGGCCCAAGCTCAGCAAGATTTTTTCCAATAAGCGGATTTGAAGGAAAAAGATTCAGATGATCAGTGATAATCATCAGGTCTCCGACTTTAAAGGCAGGATTCAAACCACCGGCAGCGTTAGAAAGGAAAAGATATTTGATTCCCAATAATTTCAATACTCGAACAGGAAATGTAACTTCCTGCATTGAATAGCCTTCATAAAAATGAAAGCGTCCCTGCATTGCTATTATTTTTTTCCCGCCAAGTTCTCCAAAAATCAAACGTCCTTTATGGCCTTCAACAGTTGAAACTGGAAAATTTGGAATCTTATGATAGTCAAGGTCTTTTATAATTTTTATTTCATTCACCAGGCCACCTAAACCAGTGCCAAGAATTATTCCTACTTCAGGTTTTTCACCGAAAAAACTTTCGATAAAAGCGGCTGTTTCCTTAATTTTTGTAACCATTTGCTTGTGTTTTATTTGTACCTTTGCGTAATTTTTTTAAAAGCAAATATTTTTCGCTCCTTGGCAAAGATAAAAATATCTTTATTCATTTTTTAATTAATAAACGATGAAAACAATAATTAAAATAAAAACTAATTTCTTGCTCATTGCATTGCTTGCGTTTATGCTGGGTTCCATACAAGGCTGTATTTCAAAAAAAGATTCTAAAGATCTGATTTCTGCAGATATTATTATTGAACATGCTACCCTACTGACTCAGGACACCAACCATTCTATTCTTAAAAATGCATCTATTGTCATTAGTCATGGCCGTATTATAGACATCGGACCCAGTGATTCCATTTCCTTAAAATATAATGCTGCACGCACCATTGAAGGCAAAAATAAGTTGGTTATGCCCGGTTTGGTGAATACCCATACGCATGTTTCCATGAACCTTTTCAGAGGATATTCTGATGATCAGCCTTTGCACGACTGGCTTTATAAATATATTTTTCCGCTCGAAGCAAAATTCGTAAATGCCCGAAATGTAAGAATTGGTGCACAATTGGCCATGGTTGAAATGTTAAAAAGTGGTACCACCGTTTTCAACGACATGTATTATTACGAGGACGAAGTGGCTAAAGCAGCGAAGGAAATCGGAATGCGCGGTATTGTTTGCGAAGGACTTATTTCTTTTCCTGTTCCTAACGCAAAGAACTACAAGGAAGGTTTGGCATATATTGAGAAGCTGATTAAAAAATACAAAGGTGATTCGCTAATAACGGTTGGTGTTTCGGTTCATTCGCCCTATACATGCACTTCTCAACTTATAAAAGACGCCTGGGCACTAGCTGATAAGTATAAAGTTCCTTTCAACATTCATTTGGCTGAAACAAAGTGGGAAGTAGACACCATTAAAAAAGCATTTAACTTTACACCTGTTCAATACCTGAATAGTTTGGGAGCACTTAGTGAAAATGTAATTGCTGCACATTGTGTTTATCTTACCGATGAAGACATTGCAATTATGGCAGAGAAAAAAGCTGGCGTGGCGCACAATCCGGAATGTAATATGAAAATTTGCAGCGGTGTAGCGCCTGTTCCTGCAATGCTTAAAAAAGGTTTAAAAGTAGGACTTGGCACTGACGGTGCTGCAAGCAACAACAATCTTGATATGTTTCAAGCCATGTATACCGCCGCTTTGCTTCATAAGCTTTCAACAAATGAGCCTACAGTAATGAATGCGCAGGAAGTTGTGGATATGGCCACCATTAACGGTGCAAAAGTACTTGGAATGGATAAGCTCATTGGCTCGCTAGAAAAGGGAAAAGCCGCTGACATGATCATTATTGATTTAAAACGTCCTGAAGTTTATCCGCTTTACGACAATATTTATTCTTCAATAGTATACAGCATGAACTCTTCCGCAGTAAACACAGTGATAATTAACGGGAAAGTGGTTATGGACAACCGGAAAATACTGAACATTGATGAAGATAAATTGCTTGATGAAGTTCAGTTGCTGGCCGACAGTATTTCTAAAGAAATGAAACTGGCGAAATAATCCGTTCCGGAAATACTGTTTTTACTAAGAAAACAGCAGGTTAAAGAAATTTCAATTCATTTCTGAAACAGAAACATCGCTATAAAAACTTCTCAGGAACCTGACGTCGTCAACTAAAAAAAAATTATACTTTTGCATCAAACCCTTTCAAATGATCTCAGAAATTATTTCAAGAAACGTGGCCGAAGCTATCGAAAGCCTTTATGGACAAAGGATACAAGAAGCTCAAGTACAAATTGAAAAAACAAATAAAGATTTTAGCGGAGATTTTACAGTAGTTGTTTTTCCATTTCTTAGAATTTCGAAAAAAGCGCCTGAAGTAACAGCACAAGAAATTGGAACTCTTCTGAAATTAAATGTTTCTGAAATTGCTGATTTCAATGTAATAAAGGGATTTTTGAATTTGGTTATAAGCGACAGTTATTGGGGGAAAAAGTTCTTAGAAATTGCACCAGACAGTGATTACGGACTACAAAAGACAACAGAGGAAAATCCTGTTGTTATTGAATTTTCTTCACCAAATACCAATAAGCCATTGCATCTCGGACATATCCGAAACAATCTTTTGGGTTGGTCCGTTTCGCAGATATTGAAAGCAAATGGAAAAAATGTTAAAATGGTAAATCTGGTGAACGACCGTGGAATACATATTTGCAAATCAATGCTTGCGCATCAATTGTTCGGAAACAACGAAACCCCTGAATCCACAGGAATGAAGGGTGATAAACTTGTTGGAAAATATTATGTTGAATTTGACAAAAAATACAAAGAGCAAATAAGTGAAGGAATTGAATCTGGCTTAAATAAAGAAGAAGCTGAGCAAAAAGCACCCCTCATGATTCAGGCAAAAGATATGCTTAAAAAATGGGAAGACAACGATACTGAAACATTGAAATTATGGACTCTTATGAATTCATGGGTTTATAAGGGTTTTGATCAAACATACGAAAAACTCGGAATACTATTCGACAAAACATATCATGAATCATCCACGTATCTTTTAGGTAAAGAGCTTGTTGAACAAGGTGTACAGAAAGGTGTATTTGTAAAAAAAGAAGATGGGTCCGTATGGATTGATATGACAGAGGAAGGTCTTGACGAAAAACTGCTTCTGAGGGCTGATGGCACTTCCGTGTATATCACACAGGACATGGGAACGGCATTGCTCCGGCACAAGGACTATTCGCCCGAAAAGCTTATTTACGTAGTTGGGAATGAACAGAATTATCATTTTGATGTTTTAAAAAAAATTCTTGCACGTCTTGATTACCAATGGTCACAGGATATTTATCATCTTTCGTATGGCATGGTAGAACTGCCGGAAGGAAAAATGAAATCGCGCGAAGGCACTGTTGTAGATGCCGACGACCTGATTGACGAAATGATTGAAACTGCCCGCATTACTACAACTGAACTTGGAAAAACCGATGATTTTCCGGAAGAAGAAGCAGAAAACCTTTACCGGATTTTAGGACTTGGGGCCTTAAAATACTTTATTCTTAAAGTTGACCCGAAAAAGAACATGACATTCAATCCTCAGGAATCAATTGATTTTAATGGAAACACCGGACCTTTTATTCAATACACCCATGCGCGAATTTGTTCTGTGTTGAGAAAAGCAGATTTGGAAAACTTTTCAATATCTCAGCATTCAGAATTTGATTTTGAACTTTTTGAGAAAGAAAAATCGCTCATTAAATTGCTGAATGAATTTCCTGAAACAATTGCAAATGCAGGGAAATTCCTGGATCCTTCGCTTATTGCAAATTATGTTTATGAACTGGCAAAGGAATTCAACGGATTTTATCATGAACATTCCATACTCAACGAACCCGATGAAACACGTTCAATATTCAGATTATCATTAAGCAATTGCACCGCCAATGTAATAAAAAATTCAATGAAATTACTTGGGATTGAAGTTCCTATACGGATGTAATTTTCCTCCTTTTTCCGAAAATTTTCTTCACAACTAAAACAAATATTACAGCTGTAAAAAAGCTAAATGCAGCGTAAACAATTGCCGGCTTTTCCATGTCAACATTTTTAATCATGGTGCCTGAAATCATAAGTGCTAGAGCTGTATTGTGAAGTCCAACTTCAATGGAAATAGTAAATTGTGTTTTAAAATCAAAACGCAGTATTCTCATGAGCCAGAATCCTGCAGACATGGCTAAAAAGTTTAATAACATTGCAGCTGGTAAAATTAGTGTAGCTTCCGTAAACTTTATTTCTGTTCCACCAACATTGCTTTGGGCAAAAATCTTAACTAAAAAAACACCTGCAAGTAATGTTGGCATTATAAATTTAAGAGGTTTTTCAACGCGAATTGCAAGTTTTTTGCTGAACGAACGAATATAAACACCAAGAACTGCGGGTATCAAAGCAATTATAAAAATCTGAATAATGGTTTCGCCAACTGGCAACACAATTTGTGAAGCAGATCCAAGAAAAAAGAATAAGACATAACTTACTGTAATAGGAACAGTAATTAGAGTTAGCAGGCTGTTCATTATGGTCATAGATATTGCAAGAGCAGTTCTTCCTTTGAATAAATGCGTAATTAAATTTGATGCAGCACCACTTGCACAGGTTGACACAATTACCAATCCGGCTTTCATTTCGTTATTTAAAGGTGAAAAGTATGCAACAATAAAAGCAATTACAGGAACAATAAAAATCTGAATTGCAAGTGCACAAATTAAAGAAGCGGGATGTTTAAAAACGTTTTTAAAATCGGCAGCAGTAAGCGAAAGGCCAACTCCCAGCATAATAATTGCCAGAACAATATTGATAAGATAATCAGATAAGTTCAAAATGTTTTTTTACAAATGTATCAAAAATTAAACGGAGCGTAAAATCTAGAAATTTATTTCTTCTTTTTCTTTTCGATTTCTTTTTTCAAATCAGCAACAGCACAGCCACCGCAATCAGAGCCACAACCGCTGCAGGGATCATTCTTTTTCTGAAACGATCTAAAAATGCGATAAACAGCAAATCCAACTGCAAGTGCTATTATTATGGCCGCTATTATTTCCTGTATCATGATTTTTAAGGTTGCAAGGGATAAAACAATACAATAGAAAGATATATAAACCAGACAGACTGAGCCACAAATATCAGCGACCATATCAAAGCCGGGACATGAGTAAGTTTCGCAAGATTGGTGGCATCTCCAGCCTTTTTAGAATTTTTATAAGAAATTCCGAGCAATTGTAATGATGAGTATAATGATTCGAATAAAATTATTCCTGCTAAAAATGACGCAACGAAAAAATATATTTGTTCCGTGCCATAAAAATTCACAATCAGCAGTAGTCCAGTAAAAGAAATGAGCCAGTAAATACCATAAGCATTCTTCACAAACATAAGAAGATTGATTAATGCAAAACATGCCAAAACATACAAAACAATAAGATTTTTATCCTCGGTTACAAGTAGAAACATAAGGTATGCGACAAGAGAGGCAAAAGGGTAACCTGAAAACGCAACAATAAACTGGCTGAATTTACCTTTTGACTTGGTAACAGCAGTGCCTGAAGTATCACTAAAAAGTTCAACTGATAATACTTCTCCATTGAACAAAAGTGCAAACAATGTATGACCGCTTTCATGTATCAGTGTGTTCACTACTCTGATATACTTGCCCACAACAGGAATTCTGTTTACCAGTAAAACAATCAAAGGTAGAGAATACAAAAAATATTTTTCAAATGAATCGTTCATAATTTAAAATCCTAATAAAGTTCCAATTTGAAATACAAGCACTGCAAGAAACCATGCCAAAAAAGTAGTATATCCCAACACAAACAAGGACCATTTTACAGATCCGGTTTCTCGAGCAATAACAGTTAATGTTCCAATGCATGGAGCGTATAAAAGTATAAAAATCATAAAAGATAAAGCCACTAATGGTGAAAAAATTAATTCTCCTTTTTTATCTCCTTCTGTATATACCTGCAATTTAAGTTTCGCCCCAAGTGTTTTACTATTTTTACCGAGATCATCTTCACTTTGAAAAAGTACAGCCATGGTTCCTACCACAATTTCTTTTGCAGCAACACCCGTTAATATGCTAATTCCCATACGCCAGTCGAAACCTGCTGGAGCTATTACTGGTTCAATAAATTTTCCAATACGCCCTATATATGAGTTTTCCTGTTGGTCGCGTTTAAAATTAATTGCAATAGAATTAAGCACACTGTCTTTTTCGTTCTTAAGTTCAGTTTTAGATTTGTTACCAGAATTAATTTTATCCAAATCATATTGCTGCGTTTTTTGAGCAAGCTGATTGGCAAAAAGTATTTCTTTTTCTTTATCTTTCGGAAAATAACCAAGCGCCCATATAAGAATGGAAGCAATAAGAATGATTCCTCCCACTTTTTTAAGATATTGTTCACCTTTGTGCCACATGTGTTTTATAAGCGAACGTGTTGTGGGAACCCTGTATGGTGGAAGTTCCATAACAAATGGATATTCGGCATGTTTAAAAAACACTTTTTTAAATATCAGGGCTGCAATAATTGCAATTATTATTCCAGTAAAATAAATTACAAATAGCATAGAACCTGCGTTATCAGGGAAGAATGCAGAAATCAAAAGAATATAAACAGGCAATCGGGCACTGCAGGACATAAAGGGATTTATCAAAATGGTAAGCATGCGTTCATTTCGATTTTCAATAGTACGTGTTGCCATAATTGCAGGAACATTGCATCCGAAACCCATAATTAAGGGAATAAAAGATTTTCCATGAAGCCCTATTTTATGCATCAGCTTGTCCATGATGAAAACCGCCCGAGCCATGTATCCTGTATCCTCCATAAGCGATATGAAAAAGAAAAGCAAAAGAATGTTGGGTAAAAAAACAATCACGCCACCCACTCCGCTAATTATTCCATCACCAATCAAATCCTTTAAAATTCCATCGGTCATTATTACATTTACCCATGAATGAAGCAAACCTACACCAGATTCTATCCATGACGAAGGAAATGCCCCAAGACGAAATGTAGACATAAAAACAAGCCACATAATTCCGATAAACAATGGCAATCCAAAAACCTTGTGTGTTAGTACTTCGTCAACCACATCGCTATGACGACGTTCAGTATGAATTCCGGGCACAAAAGTTTCCTTTAAAGCTCCTGAAATAAAGCCATAACGCGCATCAGTAATAAGTGTTTCGGTGGTATCATTTAATAAGCGTTCCAACTTCTCCGATTCTTTAATAGCAGTAGAAATAATTTCGAGTCCATTCGCACAACTCTGAGCAATCTTAATAGCTTCCTTATCTTTTTCAAGCAACTTAATGGAAAGGTATCGGGATGAAATACGAATATTCAGCTTGTAGTTAGCTTCCTGCCTTATTTTTTCCTGTATTATTTTTATTGCCGATTCAATTGGTGCTCCATAATTAATGTGAATATGTCGAAGCACGGGATCTTTATCCTCAAACACTTCAATAATTTTATCAAACAGATCTGAAATGCCTTTACGCTTGCTGCTTACTGTTGGTATTATTGGCATTCCCATTAATGTACCCAATGATTTATGATCGAGTTTGTCGTCCCGCTTTAAAAGATCGTCGTACATATTAAGCGCCATAACCACCTTAATATCCATATCAATGAGCTGTGTAGTAAGATACATATTTCGCTCAAGATTGGAAGCGTCAACCACATTAACAACCACATCAGGAATGTTTTCAAAAATAAAATTCTTTACATAAATTTCCTCAGGAGAATAAGCCGAAATGGAATAAGTTCCCGGCAGATCAACAATATTAAAAAAATAATCTTTATGTTTAAATTGTGCTTCCTTAGCATCTACAGTAACTCCGCTGTAATTACCAACTCTTTCGTGCGAACCTGAAGCATTATTGAACAATGTGGTTTTTCCTGAATTCGGATTTCCTACGAGTGCTACATTTATTGTTTTTGAATAATTTCCAGTTGCACTTGTTTTTAAACCGGCATCGTCAATGGTTCCGGAATAAATTTTCCGATCATTTTCAATGCTTTTAGAAAGCGGGATCACTTCAATCAATTCAGCCTCGCTTTCGCGGAGTGACAGATTGTAGCCCATTATGGAATATTCAATAGGATCCTTTAGTGGCGCACGTTTAACAACCTGAATTTCTTTTCCGGCAACAAAGCCCATTTCCAATATTCGCCTACGGAAAGCGCCACGCCCTCTAACTTTAAGGATTATTCCCTTATCTTTTTCATGAAGATCTGATAAATTCATTTGCTGCAAATCGGCTGCAATTTAGAAATAATCTAAACAAT
>JBBQSF010000095.1:0-12325 GCA_038214085.1 Bacteroidales bacterium
GGCGAAAAAGTGCTGTCGGGAAAAATAAACCAGGGTGCAAGCAAAACAATCAGCATAGCTGAATTAAAACCCGGTTTGTATTTTATAAAAGTAAACGACGGAAGCAAAACGTTTAGTAAGAAATTTGTGAAAAAATAAATTTCAAGAATTCAAAAAAAAATCCCTTAAAATCTAAATGAAATTAAGGGTTTTCTTTATTAAATGCGATCCCGGAGGGACTCGAACCCCCAACCGACAGAACCGGAATCTGCTATTCTATCCATTGAACTACGGGACCATTATTAATCGTGCAAAAATACAAAAATTCACGTTCCCTCAACAACACAATAATTCAGCGTTTTTTTAGTTTTATTATTCTTAAAAATTACTAATATTGCATAAAATAAACCCCAATGCGTTTCTTTAGATATTTGCTCTTTTTTGCGTTTTATGTGAGCGCTTTTAATGTTAGCTCGCAAGGTATTGCTATTGGCGAATGGCGCACACACCTTCCATTTAACAGCTGTTTCTCAATTGCAGAAGCAAACAATAAAATATATTGCGCTACCAAATATGCTCTTTTTTCTTACGAAAAGGACGATCAAAGCATTGAAAGAATTACTAAAGTTAATGCACTTTCTGATATCGGAGTCAGTCGTATTCGCTATAATAAAGCATACGATGTACTTGTGATTGCATATACCAATGGAAATATCGATCTGCTACACAACAATACCATAAGTAATATTTCCGATATTAAACGAAAGGCGATGCCCGGTAGTAAAATGATAAACGACATTTTATTTGTTGACGATAAAGCATATTTATCATGCGGCTTTGGTATAGTATTGCTCGACCTTACAAAAAAAGAAATACTGGACACTTATTACATCGGTCCCAATGGCGCGCATATTGAAGTGTTTGATTTAGAGCTGGCTGATTCGCTTTTATACGCAGCAACCATTAATGGTGTTTATAAAGCTGAAATCTCAAACCCATTTCTGTCCAATTACCAGTATTGGTTCAAAGATGTCTCTATTCCTAATGCCAATGGTAAATTTAATCACATTGCTTTTTATAACAACAAGATTTTGGTAAATCTTTCCGAATTAGCATTTAATACCGATACAATTTATACTTACAACGGAACAAACTGGGATTATTTTGATAAGACATATTCCTACACGCGTCACCAGATGTCAGTTTTTGGTGATAAACTTGTTTTGGTGAATGATGGCGATATCGATATTTATGATACCACTTTTCACAGCATTCAGAAAATCTACGATTACAATCCCGGCACACCGTATCCAAGAGATATGATAATTGATGATGATAATGTAAATTGGATTGCCGACAAGGATTGCGGACTAGTTAAAAACTGGCTGGTTTGGAATTATGCTAAAATTACGCCCAATGGCCCTGCAACAACTAATGTTACTGCAATGTCGGTTCAGGGAAACAAATTATGGGTGGCTCCCGGCGGGCATGATGATACCTGGAATAATGTTTACAATAACGATGGCGTGTTTTCATTTGTTGATGAAACATGGAAACAGTTCAATTATTCCAATGTTCCTGCATTTGACAGCATTTATGATTTTATTTCTGTTGCTGTAAATCCCGCCAATACTTCAAAAGCTTATATTGGTTCATGGAGCAAGGGCTTGGTTGAATTTACCGATCAAGCAATGACAACTGTATATAACCAATACAACAGCTCGCTGGCCAATAAAGAAAACTCAACTAAAGTTCAGATCGGGGGTATTTGCTTCGATAAAGACAATAATATGTGGGTGACCAATTCAGGTGTGAATACTGCAATAAATGTACTTACCAATGAAGGCGTTTGGATAGCATTTAACTTCAGTGGCTTGGTTAATAATAATGAAGTTGGAGCCATTGTAGTAGATGATTTTAATCAGAAATGGGCAGTGCTTCCTCGAAATAATGGGATACTTGTATTTGACGATAACAACACTATAAGCAATATCAGCGATGATAAATCAAAAAAAATCACTTCCTCACTTGGTAATGGCAACCTTCCAAGCAATAATGTTTTCAGCATTGCAAAGGATCGCGATGGAGAAATATGGGTAGGTACTGATAAAGGCATCACCGTTTTTTATTCTCCAGATAATGTTTTCTCTGGGTCAAACTTTGACTCACAGCACATACTTGTAAATCAAGGCGGCTACAATCAGCCACTACTTGAGTCGGAAACTGTAACTTCAATAGCCGTTGATGGCTCGAACCGCAAATGGTTGGGAACACAAAGAACCGGAGTGTTTTTGATGTCGGCCGATGGCTCTACTGAACTTTTGCATTTCACCGAAGATAACAGTCCGCTTTTGTCAAACACAATCAATAATATTGTAATAAATCAGGAAAACGGTGAAGTTTTTTTTGGAACAGATAAAGGGATCATTTCATTTAAATATACTTCAACCGAAGGCGGAGAAACATTTTCGGATGTGTATGCCTATCCAAATCCGGTTCGCGAAAATTATTACGGAACCATTGCAATAAAAGGTTTAGTGGAAAATGCCGATGTTAAAATTACGGATATTTCAGGAACATTGGTTTTTAAAACTGTAGCCGAGGGCGGACAAGCCATCTGGACTGGTAATAATTTTGAAGGAGAACGGGCACATACAGGAGTTTACCTTGTTTTTTCCTCAAATGCTGATGGAACAGAAACACTTGTTACAAAAATACTGTTCATTAATTAGTTGTAGGCATGCTTTCGCAAACGAATGGTATCGTTTTACAAACTGTTAAATATTCCGAAAACAGCCTGATTGTTAAAATGTACACCGAGCAAAAAGGGATCAATAGCTTTATGGTTAATTCTGTAAAAAGTAAGCGTTCCCGTTTCAAACCGGTATATTTTCAGCCATTATCCATTCTGGATTTTGTTGCGTATTACAAGGAAAACAGAGAAATAGCTCAGCTCAAGGAAATTTCTTCCTGCCTACAGTATAAAGCAATTCCCTATGATGTTTTTAAAAGTGCACAAGCATTATTTATTGCTGAAGTTTTACTGAAAACACTTCGTGAATCAGAGTCGAACTATAACTTATATTGCTTTGTTACCGGATCACTTGATTTTCTTGATAATTACACGGGAAGAGCAGCTGACTTTCATTTGGTATTTTTGTTAAATCTTGCTATATATCTGGGTTTTGCGCCACAGAATAATTATTCCGGAGCGTTCAGATTTTTTAACATGCATGAAGGAAAATTTGACGAAAGCAAAGCAAAAGATGAGTATTATCTTGATGAAAATCTGAGTAAATTATTTGCACAGGTAATGAATTGCGCTTACGAACACCTTGAGGATTTATCCTTATCCTATATTCAGCGAAAGGAAATTCTCGCAAAAATCCTTGAATTTTTCAGGATTCATGTAAACGGTTTTGGGGTTCTCAAATCGAATGTAATTTTAGAAGAAGTGCTGGCATGAAAACCAACAAACTATCGGCACTTTTAAAACATACTGCTGAAAAGGCATGGTTTCCCTATCTTTTACTTGCTATTGTTGTCATAACCGGCTATTGGCAGGTTTCAATGATGCAGTATGCCTTAAAATACGACATGATTGATTGCTATTACCCATGGCGTTTTATGGTGAGCGAATCATTGCGTAACGGAATGCTCCCTTTTTGGAATCCCTACCAAACACTCGGGTATCCTATACATGCCGATCCACAAAGTGGAGCCTGGTATCCGCTTGTTTGGATTATAAGTTATTTGAGAGAATATGATATTTATTCGCTGCATATTGAATACGTAATTCACCTATGTATCGCGGCTTTTGGAATGTTTTTCCTGGGAAATACTTTAAAATTTGATAAGCGTGTAAGTTTTATTATTGCTGTTGCTTATGTATTCTCAGGTTTTTTTATTGGAAATTCTCAGCATTTTACTTACACCATAAGCGGGGCATGGATTCCGTTGATTCTTGCACAGTACATGTTGCTGTTCGAAAAACAACATTTTAAACATGCCATCTGGTTTTCGTTCTTTATGTTTATGCTTATTTCAGGGGGTTATCCTGCGTTTTTATTCATTCTTATTTACTTCTTGTTTGTGCTGTTTTCTTTTTACTTGATTAAACTATACAGAGAAAAGAAATTTCATGCTTTGAAAAAGTTCATACTGCATAATGGAATTGCCGTAATTGCTACTCTTTTGTTAAGTTCAGTGGTTTTAATTTCAATTGTAAATCTTACACCTTACATTACACGTGGAGGAAAAATTCCCCTCGAAATGGCTTTCTTATGTCCTTTGTCGCCCAAAAGCCTTATTTCATTTATCCTTCCGTTTGCAACAATCCGCGATATGGCATTTTACGATACTGATCTTTCTATGTCGAATGCATACTTTGGACTGATTCCGCTCATCTTTTTTATTTATGCCATACTTGTGAAGAAACCCGGAATTTATTGGCTCTTTTTTGCATACGGACTGATTTGCCTGGCGGCCGCATTGGGAAGATATTTGCCCATAAGAGAATTTCTGTATGATTATGTTCCGTTTATGGGAATGTTCCGTTTTCCTAGTCTCTTCAGGCTTTTTCCAATACTATTTTTTCTGCTTATTGCAGGTTATGGATTGAATAAATTTATTGCAAAAGAAAAAATTAAGGATACGAAACTGATAATTATTTCGGTAGTTTTATTCGGGATATTTATTATAAGTCTTATCCTGTCGAGGTTTGATGGATATCTGATGATGAAAGATTTTGTAAAACATGAATTGTTTAAAGCCTCACAAATTTCTTTAATCCGCCAGCATATTGCTTTTCAGAGTGTGATCCAATTGTTTTTTGCAGGATTATTTATCGCTTCTGTTTTTGTATTTAAAAATATGAAGAAAATTATTCTTGCTTTTATTATTATTTCTTCTGCGGATATGCTTATTGCAACTCAGCTAAATGCACCATACACGGTATATTCAGAGTTCTATAAAACCAAAGCTGTAAAACAAATCAGCGAAACATTTCCAAAAAAATTCCCTGTTCCGGAAAACAAAAACGTTATATTTAACAATGACACAGCAGGCATAGGAAACGGCACATTCTGGAAAAACTTGAATACATTTCACAAACAAATAGCATGGGATGGGTTTGCTCCCATTGTTTTTAAAGGCTATGCTTATCTGGCGGACAGTGTTCCAGATCTGTTCAGAAAAGTATTGAGCAATCCCCCTGTATATTTATCCTCCGAATTTTTTCCTGAAGATTCTGCGAAAGTGCACCAACAAAGCAATTCTGCAAAACAGAAAAATTGTTATTTAAAAGATGAATCACTTCAAAAAATTAAGGAATCAAATTGTACAGCAAATTCAGGTGATACAGCATTTATTACAGCATTTTCACCAGAGAAAATTGAAATAAATTGCTATACCAAAAACCCTCAACTTTTGTGCCTTCTCCAGAATTATTATCAGGGCTGGAAAGTGTTTGTAAATAATAAAGAAACGGAAATAACAAAAGTGAATTTTGGCTTGATGGCTTGTATTGTTCCTGCGGGAAAAAGCACAATAGATTTCCGTTACAACTTTATCCCTGTAAAAATTGGATTTTATATTTCCCTTTTTTCGTTAGCAGCTTTTTTGCTGTTCTTTGTTTGGTGGATTATTTTACGGAAGTATCTTCGGGTAAAATAAAAAATACTTTATTGAGGACTTTATTGTATTTAAACCAGTTAAAGCCTTCATCAACTATCCAGCATTTTTCTTTATAATATAAGAGCGACATCCGAATATTGGTAAAGGAAAAGATAACCAGAAAGAAGACTATGACCGTTTTTTGAAAATATTTTTTAGGAACATCAAAAATTTTAGAGAAAAAATATGCCATTGGAATTATAAAGAGCGGATAATATTCAATGAAGCTGCGGTATCCGAAAGAACAAGCGTAGGTGTAAGCCCACCAACTCGCATTTATATATAGAATGATTGCAAAAATCATAAGAATTGCCAGATAATTCAGCACTTTTTTCTTGATGATCAAAAACATACCTGCAACAAAAAATAAAAATACTGGAGAATAGATTAACCAGCCGCTTTCTACGCCAAATAGTACATGTAGAAGTTTTGGATTTGAAATATATTTAAATGTTTCAGCTTCTCCCTGAGGGTTTACATAAGAATAAAAAACTATTTTTCCTGCAACATGCGACCAGTAATAAAACTGTGGAAATAACACGATGAAAGCAATTATAGCAATAAGGAGAAAGTACTTGTAGTTTTTGAAAATAAAAAGGAAACGTTCTTTAAGGGCTTTTATTGAATATACATTATAAAGCAAAAACAGAAGAAGGTAAATACTGTTTGTAGGCCGGATAAGAACCCCCAAGGCAATTGGTATTCCACATATCAAGGTGTTTTTAAAATTGGGTGTTTGAATAAAGCGGTCAAGACTATATAAAAACCATGTCAACACGAAAAACGAATAGGCATGAGACATTCCTGATTCACAAACCGTGTAATAAAAAAGATTGGTCCCGAAATAAATTATAAATACAGAAATGAATGCTGTTAGCTTGCTGGAAAACTTCAGGATTAGTTTGTATAAAAGAACCAGTCCCATGTATACATATACCGAAGCCGCGAGCAGCAGAGAAAATCCATATACCGATGTATACCCGTCGCTTTGAAGCCCTTTAATGATGCTGTAAGCATGTGCCCCAAGAAAGAAGGGCATTTCCATAAAAGCAACGCCAAAAGTATATTTATTCATGGTCATGCCATTTTCCAAATAATATGCATACGACTGATGAGTTATATCATGCTTGATAAATAAATATGGTAGATATTGATAATAGCCTTCAGCATCGCTCCAAATATATAGGCGGTATTGGATATTATAACAAAAAGAAAAAAGTATGTTCAGTGCTATAAATAATATTCCGAAGAGAATAATGTTATTTCGTAAAATATTGTTTTTTAAAAAGTTCATTGAAAATTATTTTAAAAAGTTTATTTTCAAATCATCAACATAAACTACACCGGATTTGTTAATAACATATACTTTTAAAATATCCTTTTTGTCATGTTTGTCCGGAATATAAAGCGATTGTTCAATATAGCTCCATATGTCTTTTTCGGTTTTTTTAAACAAGGGATAAGAGTTGAAAGAATAAGAACCCTCATCGTTCTCAAAACTAATCACCAGTTTAGGGTTAGCTTCATTTGATTCATAATAAATCCACAAACCCACCCTTATTTGCTTCGCTCCCAAAGAATCAACCTGCGATAATTTTGCTAAAAAAGTAACGGAATAAGGATTTTTAGAATTTATTACGGATGAATATTTCCCTGAATGTGCAATACCTTCTTTTGTTGACTCCATATTCAGCCATTGCAAGTTACCTTCCATGTCATTCTGCTGACTTTGTTTAACAAGCAATTTGGAGTTTTCCGGAATTTGCTCGACTGTTTCAGAAAAAATATTTTCATATTTTGGACTTGTTTTCAGAAAAACTTTCCAGTAGCGCTCTTTATTCATGTCGCCTAATAAAAGAATACGTGAGTTAACCTGATATGTTTGAATTGCCGACAAAGCAATTATTGCAATTAAAATAGTGCTTGCAAGCAACGAACTCCATATTTTAACATAAGCTTTACTAAGCAGGAACGCCAAAAAAACCGCAAAAAGTGGATAATAATCAATATATGCTCTCAATCCGAAACTCCAGCCATAATGCCAAGCATGCCAGCTTGAAACAATATAAATTATAAATAGAACCGGAAGCAATCCTGATATAAATAGATAGCTTTTTTTTGGGAGGAACAACAGTAAACTTATTATTGAGATTAAAGCGAGAGGAGTGTATATGAAAAACCCTTTCATGTAACTAAATAGCGAATTTATTATTTCAGGTTTATTGAAATTAAAACCTTCTCCTGAATATGACCAAACTAAAAATTGATTTGTTTGCCAATAGTACAATAGCAATTGCCCAAATACCAATCCACCAATAATAATTAGAGAAAGTATCAGCAAAAAATAATTTTTAAAAATAAAAAGAAACCCGTTTTTTAAATGTTTTGTATCGCCCGCAATAAATGGTATGGCTGTTAGTATAAGAACATTTACAGGTCGAATTATCAGGACAAGACCAAGAAAAAAAGCAAGAAAAAGTAAACTGTTTTTTTGAGGTTCATTAAAAAAGGAATAAATAAAGTACAGAAAAGCAGAAATCGCAAAAAATGAATACACGTGCGACATTGAAGGCTCATAAACTGCATAATAAAAAAGGTTTGTTCCAAATGCAAAAGAAGTACAGACAATAAAAATAATAAGTTTATTGAATTTCATAGCACGCAGCAATAACCAAAGAAAAAGGATGCCGGATAAAAAATAAAACAAACTTGCAAACAACACGCTAAAATAATAAGGCGGGGAATATCCGTTTAACGGAAAACCGTTTGTTTTGGCAACTAAGTGAGCTCCAGCGAAAAATGGAGATAAAAGTAATGCCTCGCCATAGAAATATTTATTAACAGTACCTTTTTCAGTGATATTTGTAAAATTCACTTTATCTCCATCAAGTGGAGTGTTTTTCTCATAAAATGAAAAACTCGGATCAGAATAAATAAGCAAAGCGGGCAGGTAGGCATAATATCCTCTTCCGTCCATTGAAATAATCCATTCCCATTTTTCTCCCTTTGCCCATCGTACTGAAGAAAAGTAAGATGAAACAAGCAGGATGAGAAGTAAGAAAAGTAATAAATGCTTCGATTTTTTTAGCGCTTCGACCATATATTGTATTTGAGAATACACCACATTGCCCTGAATCCATCTTTGGCGCTAATCTTTTTTCCTTCATCGTAAGTGCGACCATAATAGGAAATTCCTACTTCGTAAATTCTGATTTTTTTAACGCGGGAAATTTTTGCAGTAACTTCCGGTTCAAATCCAAATCGTTTTTCGCGCAGATTTATTTTTTTTATAATACTTGAATCAAAGAGTTTGTAGCATGTTTCCATGTCGCTCAAATTGAGATTTGAAAACATATTGCTCAGAAAAGTAAGAAAACGATTTCCGATGGTATGCCAGAAAAACAAGATCCGGTGCGGCCGGCCTCCAGCAAAACGTGAACCATAAACCACATCTGCAAACCCATCGAGTATTGGTTTAATGAGAATATTGTATTCCTGAGGATCGTATTCTAGATCGGCATCTTGAACCAAAAGATATTCACCCGTAGCTTCTTTTATGCCAGTATGAATTGCGGCTCCTTTGCCTTTGTTAACTTCATGCTTTATATATTTTATAAGCATTTCCGGATTTTCATCCATGTATTTTTTAATTGATTCTTCGGTGTTGTCCTTGGAACAATCGTTTACAATTACAAGTTCCTTTTCAATATTGTTAATGAGCTGAACTTCTTTAACTTTGTTAAGAATGCGATGAATGGTAGGCCCTTCGTTGTATGCAGGGATTATTAGAGAAAGTTTTTTAAATTCAGGCATAAAAAAAGAATTTATGCAAAGATAAAAAAATATAGCTCCGTGCTATTTTCAGACTAATGAGGATTGAATATATTTGCATTCAGCACACAGCCTGATTTATAAAATGAAATCATAATAAAAAATATTTTTTTGTTATGATTTCTAGTTAATATGTGGGAATAATATTAGGATTAATCAATGAAAATAAAAGACGAAAAATAAAAATCAATTAAGAAATTTGGCGTCTTATTATCTTAAAGCTTTTATAATAAAATTTATTTTACATTTGCGTATCAGAAATAAAAATAATTGCGAAGGTATTCAAGATATATCAAACTGGTGTTTTTAACTTGGGATGTTGTTCTTCTGAACATTGCCTACATAATTTCTTTTTACATTCGTTTTGGTTCAACTGACAGGCTTTTTAGCAAAGAGAATGCCGTATTGGTATTGATTTCAAATCTTGTTTGGCTGCTTTTAAGCATAGGTTCAGATACGTATAAATTTATCCGTACAGAAGGAATTGAAAAGGTTTTCAACCGTTTTTCTAGGCAGATATTGTATCATCTTGTGTTATTGGTTACAATAGTTTACGTTTTGAAATATGCTGATATTTCAAGGTTGAGATTATTATATTTTTATATTTTATTTTGTTCAGAGGTTTTTATTTTCAGGATAGTTCTGTTAACTATTTTAAAAAATCTCCGACTTAAAGGATACAATTATCGAAATGTAATTATTGCCGGAGCAGAAAAAGAGGGAAGGTCTGTGTATAATTTTCTGTCAAGGGATCTTGTATATGGATATAGGTTGTTGGGCTATTTTGACGATGACCCAAAAAATAAAAAGACTTTTGAGCATCTGGGGGGTTTAGATGAAATAAAAAATTATATTGAAAAAAACAATGTGCATGAGTTGTATTGGACCATTCAGGAATTTGACACAGAAAAACTTAATGAATTAGTCAACTTCTGCGAAAATAATCTGGTTAGAATTAAATTTGTTCCAAACTTTACAAAGTTTATTTCCAAAAGAAATGTTCACATTGAATTTTATGATTTCATACCAGTAATTTCTTTACGTAAAGAGCCTTTGCAGCATACAGCAAATCGTATTGTAAAAAGAAGTTTTGATTTTATTTTTTCTCTCTGTGTGATTTTGCTCATTTTCCCCTGGTTGTTTCCAATACTTATTGCAATGGTTAAATTCAGCTCCAGAGGCCCAGTTTTTTTTAAACAAAAAAGATCGGGAGAGAATAATAAAACTTTTATTTGTTGGAAATTTCGGAGCATGAAAATGAATTCAAAATCCGACGAGGAACAAGCGTCAAAGTGTGATCCGCGTATTACAAAAACAGGAAAGTTTTTCAGAAAATCAAACTTAGACGAATTGCCACAGTTTTTTAATGTCTTAATGGGGCAAATGTCAATAGTTGGTCCCCGACCTCACATGCTGAGGCATACAGAAGAATACTCAGCGCAAATCAAGAATTATTTAGCGCGCCATTTTGTAAGACCAGGAATAACAGGGTGGGCTCAGGTAAACGGTTACAGGGGCGAAACCAAAGAGCTAGAACAGATGGAAAAACGCGTTGAGTTTGATATTTGGTATATCGAAAACTGGTCGCTTTTTCTCGACTTAAAGATAATTGTAAAAACAGGTTTGAATATGTTCAAGGGAGAAGAGAATGCGGGTTAGGATCATTACACCAATTAAAAATAATCAAAGCAATTCCAATTTCAACTTACCTCAATAATTTGAGGGAATTCTTTGTATTTTTAAGTTGAACTTTATAATTTAAGTCAGCGGTTTTTCAATCCTTTTGATACCAATACAAAAGTTTCTTAATTCCTTCTTCAATGTCGATAGTATGATGCCATCCCAAAGCGTGAATTTTAGAAGGGTCGGTCAGTTTTCGCATGGTTCCGTCGGGCTTATTGGTGTTAAAAAGAATTTCACCTTCAAAACCTGTAATATTTTTTATAAGTAAAGCGAGATTTTTCACTGAAATTTCTTCACCTGAACCAATATTAATATGAGTGTTTTTTATTTCTTGATTTTTTGGACTGACATCTGAAAAATTGACATTTTCCATCACAAAAACACAAGCATCGGCCATTTCTTCGCTCCATAAAAATTCACGCATTGGTTTTCCGCTTCCCCATATTTCAACAGAAACAGCATTTTCCTTTTTTGAAATACCATATTTGGATAGACTTCCGATTATTTCTTCTCTGCTTGAGTTTCCGTTTATATTTTCGATTGGTCTTTTGTTTAAATCGATTGTGATTTTATCCCATAAGTTATTCAGTAGGTATTTTGCAAGAAGCATTTTTCTGAGAAGTGCTGGCAATACATGGGAAGTTTCCAGGTTAAAATTGTCTTTAGGCCCATAAAGGTTTGTTGGCATTACCGAAAGAAAATTTGTTCCGTATTGAATATTATAACTTTCACACATTTTAATTCCAGCAATTTTTGCAATTGCATAAGGTTCATTTGTGTATTCAAGGGGAGAAGTGAGCAGACAATCTTCTTTCATCGGCTGAGGCGCTTCGCGAGGGTAAATGCAAGTACTGCCTAAAAACAATAATTTTTTTACATTGTTCAGGTACGACTGATGAATGATATTGTTTTGGATCATCAGGTTTTCGTATATGAACTGAGCTCGATAGGTATTATTTGCTATTATCCCGCCAACTTTTGCCGCTGCCAGAAAAACATATTCAGGTTTTTCTTTTATAAAAAAGGCTGACACAGCAGCAGAATCCATCAGATCCAATTCATTTATGGCTTTTCCAATAAGATTGGAATATCCTTTATTCTGTAAATTTTTCCAGATTGCAGAACCAACAAGTCCCAGGTGGCCGGCAATGTATATTTT
>JBBQSF010000096.1:0-12304 GCA_038214085.1 Bacteroidales bacterium
TAATGTCCGATAAAAAAAACATTTAAGCTAAAAGGATGTAAATTTATTATTTTCTTCCTTTGCCTCAATCCTGAAGGATGAATTGATTTTTAGCAATTTACATCCTTTAGGATTGAGGCAAAATGAATTGATAAAATTCAATTCATCAAAACTATTAAAACCAACCCTTTGTTTTTACAAAATCCATAGATACCTTATTTAACTTGATATTTCACACATTTCCTTTTTTTTTATCGGACAACAGTGATTTCTAATTATTAATGTCCGATAAAAAAACAGTTAAGCTAAAAGGATGTAAATTTATTATTTTCTTCCTTTGCCTCGTTCCTGGAGGATGAATTGATTTTTAGCAATTTACATCCTTTAGGATTGAGGCAAAATGAATTGATAAAAATCAATTCATCAAAACCATTAAAACCAACCCTTTGTTTTTATAAAACCCTAGATACCTTATTTCACTATATAATTCAAGCATTTCCATTTTTTTTATCGGACAACAGTGATAACAAAACCTTAAAATTGATTATCAGTTGTTTTAAATGTTAAAACACGAAACTATTTGTCCCCTATTCTCGATACTTTTTTTATCGTCACTTCGAGTCCGCTCCTAAAAATGGATCAATTATAAATATGTAAGCGGTTATCGAGAAGCGACGATAGAAAAACTCGAATTGACGGGGTATAATAAAAGTTTTATATAAAATTTAAACAGTTTCTCTGTAATCTAAATAAAAATGCTATTTTATTTCAATGTATTTGTCTTTACCTGTTCCGCATAAGCCACAAATATCTTCAACATTTTTAGAAGTATAAGTGTTTCCGCATTTAGGGCAAACATAATATATTGAAGAAAGTTCAGCTGTTTTTTTTGTTGCAAGAAGATCCAAAGCTTTCTGGTATAAATCCTTGTGCGCTTTCTCGGTTTCCATTGCCCAAGTAAATGATTTTTTTGCATCCTTGTTTTGTTCTGCTTCAGCATCGGCTAAAAATCCGGGATACATTGTAGCCACTTCATAGGATTCGCCTTTGAGTGCATCTTCAAGATTTTCTTTTGTAGATTTTACAGAAAATGTATCTGCTTTGATTTCTTCAGCTTTTTCGCTCATTTTTTCGAGCACTTTTTTGTGGTTATCGGCATGAATGGATTCAGCTTTTGAAGTTGCTGCAAAAAGGGTAGCAATTTGTTTAAATCCTTCTTCTTTTGCTTTTTTAGAATAGGCTTCATATTTGGCGCTGGCTGTGAGTTCGCCTTTTATTCCAGCTTTTAAATCTTCAGCCACTTTTGATGTTTTAACAGAATCTTTTGAATCTGTATTTTTTTCATCTTTTTTACTTCCACCGCAGGATGTGAGTATTAATGCAGAAATGACAACTGCTGTTACGTTTAGGATTAATTTTTTCATGTGTTTAGTGATTAGTTAGTAGTTATTAGTTGGTAGTTATTAGTTAGTAGTGATTAGTTAGTAGTTATTGGTTGTTAGTTATTGGTTTTTAGTGATTGGTTATTAGTGATTAGTTGGTAGTTATTGGTTGTTAGTTATTGGTTATTAGTGATTAGTGATTAGTTATTAGTTAGTAGTGATTAGTTGGTAGTTGTTAGTGATTAGTTGTTAGTGATTAGAAATTAGTGATTTGTATCCAGTGGTTGTTTTATTCCCGACTAAAAACTTTTAAATGCTGCTAGGCATGTCCCAACTATTTTCACTTTAAATTCCCATTAAAAAGTTAAGTACGAGATTTCCGCCATAAAAACCAGTTTGCCCGATTGCTGCAACTGTTAAGAGACTCAACAGAAGCACTACCCATTTCAGCCAGGTATTTGTTCGTTTCATTAACAAAACAAAAATCCGGAAAAGCAATGATACAATGGAAAGCCATAATGTTAAAACGGCAGCATCCTGATGTAATTCAAAAGCTACTTTGGTTGCACCACTAAATGATTGCCAACCGGTAAACCAATCTCCTGTAGCAAATGAAGCAATTACGCCCAGCGTTCCCAATAATTGAAGTATAAATCCGGATTTAGAAAAGCAGGGATTTTTTACGAACAAAGCAATTACATCAAAAAGAAATCCTACAACCAACAAGGCTATCGGAAAATGAACCATCATAGGATGGAAGTGACTTGAATCAAACATAAAATTAATTTAGGGGTTAAAGGTAATAATTTATTAAACAAAAAAAACGGATAATTTCTTATCCGCTCTTTTCAACAATTAAAACTTTGTTATTTCTCTATCAGATTCATTTCTTTTATCAGATTTGTTGCACCAGCGTATTTGTCAATTACAAAAAGCACATATCTGATATCCACGCAAATGGTACGCTGAAGTGCTGGTTCAAAAATAATATTTCCCGACATGGCTTCCCAGTTCCCATCAAAAGCTAGTCCGATCAATTGTCCATCGCCATTAATAACCGGGCTTCCGCTGTTGCCACCCGTTATATCATTGTTGGTCAAAAAACAGGTATGCAATACACCGTTTTCAGCATATTTTCCATAATCTTTAGCATCGTAAAGTTCTTTTAATTTCTTTGGAACAATGAACTCTTCGTTGGTTGAATCTTCTTTAGCCATTAAACCATCAAGCGTTGTGTAATACTCATAACGAACAGCATCCATGGGATAATAATCAAGTACTTGACCATAAGTGAGGCGCATAGTGGAATTTGCATTTGGGTAGAATTTTTTATCGGGATATTGTTCTTTTAATCCGGCAACAAACAAGCGATTCCCCTTGCTCAGCAGTGCATTTGGTTCGGTAAGCTTAGTAGAAACTTCGCGGTATTTTTTCATTACCGAAAGCATCAATGCAAAAGCAGGATCGTTTTTCAATACTTTTAAATCGGGTTTAAGAAGAAAGGTTGCTACTTTTTCCTTTGAAACAAATATTGATTTGGCAAAAATCATTTCTGCATATTTTGCGAAATCGCCTTTATATTTGCTGTGAGTTTTGCTAAGAATATCGGGGTGATTTTCTTTTTCAATATCGTTATAGAAAAGTTCGAGCATTGCAGCAAGCAATTTCTTATCGGTTGTAGCATTGTAATCCTTAAAGTATTTGGTAATATAATCGTTTAAGGTAGTAACGCTTTTTGTAATTATTGCCTGATCAGGTTTTTCCTTGCTCATTTCATTGTACATTCCTTCAAAGCGCGATGCAAGGCTAATAATTTCGCATCCGCGGAACAAACCTTCTACAAAATAATAACGGGTTTTATTGTAAACAGCGATTTTTTCGTATGCGGTTGAAATATCTGTCAGGGCTTCACCGTATTTGGCTTTACGTTCAGGAGTTTCGTTCACCCAGATGGCAAAAGCAGTTTCAATTTCTTTTTTTGTATCAATAACCTTGAGCCGTTTCAATCCTTTATTCTGACCAATATAAAATTTCCAATAATTTGCAGTTTGAGCATATTTTGAAGCATATTTTATTCGAACTTCATCATTTGCATCCATGTCTTCTTTCATAATAGAAAGTTTTTTCTCACGGATTTTCACTATAGAAGGATTTGTCTGTTCCAAAGCCAGTTTTACGCCATAAGAGGTAAGGAATCGATCAGTGGTACCAGGATAACCAAGAATCATTGCAAAGTCATTTTTCTGATATCCTTTTAAAGAAATAGGTAAAGAATACTTGGGTTTAAGGGGAATATTGTTTTTTGAATATTCGGCAGGATTTCCGTCAGCATCGGAATAAACCCTGAACATAGAAAAATCATCGGTATGGCGCGGCCACATCCAGTTATCGGTGTCACCACCAAAACCGCCAATTGCATCGGGTGGAGCACCTACCAGTCGAACATCTTTATATACTAAGTATGTAAACATGTAATATTCATTGCCATCGAAAAAACTTTTAATGCTGGCATCATAAAGGGTTCCTTTTACTGCTTCAGCCTTCATTTTTTTTATGGTTTCTTCAATTTTAGCAGTACGTTCTGCTTCAGTCATTTTATCATTGAGTTCACCTAAAACTTTTTGAGTAACATCGTCGATGCGTATTAAAAAAGTAACGGTGAGGCCTTCGTTGCTGAGTTCTTCGGCCTTTGTTTTAGCCCAGAAACCATTTACAAGATAATCGTGTTCAACGGTGCTGTTGGCCTGAATTGAACCATAACCACAGTGATGATTTGTAATTACCAAACCTTCATTTGAAATCACTTCGCCGGTGCAACCGTTGCCAAACTGAACAATTGCGTCCTTCAAACTTGAATTGTTGACACTGTATAACTCTTCAGCAGTAAGGTGAAGCCCCATTTTTTGCATATCCACATAATTTAACCTGTCAATAAGCATTGGCAGCCACATACCCTCATCGGCTTTAATTATTGTGGAACTAAAAATAAACATGCCCAACAGAGCCATTAGAAACTTTTTCATCATATCTTTGAATTTTAAAATAATAAGTGCAAACAACATAGCAAAGTAAGTGCTTTTTGGCTGAAGTATCTTAAGGAAAACCTAAAAATTAGACCATTGATATTTCGATTTAGATAAACGATTTAAATTGTACATATTAAATTGATTGTTAATTCTTTTATGAAAAAATTGCAGGCTGTTTTTTTACTGATTATTTTTCTGCTTACGCTTATTTCCTGCAATAAGCAAACAGCTTTGCATCGCTATTCCAAAAGCAACTTTAAGGATTCATACCATTCAAAAACCAATCAAAACAAAAGCGGTTATTCTTATAATAAGTCGAAAAAAAGGGTCGTCCCAAAATCAGTATTTAAAGGAAAGGAAAATAGCAAATCTTCTTTTAAAGTCAGGTCAAAAGGGAGTTATGGAAATTATTCCTTTAATAAAAATCAGCGAAAAGTTACATCAAAAAAAGGAGTTTTTATTTTTTCACCCAGGTCAAAACGAGAGAAAGATAAATTTTCTTATGGATCGAAGAGCAAGGGAAATAAAAATGTAACATCCAAATACAATAAAAAGAAAAAAAGAATTACACCCAATACATCTGCCCTTAAATTTGGTAAAAGATCATCTTCAGGCAGCACTTCTTTTAATAAAAACAAAAAAGGGACAAAAGGATCGTATAAATATGATTCAAAGCACCGGATGATGGTGGGGAAAAAGGGTTTTTTAAAATTTGGCAAAAGCAAGCGTGAAAGAGAATCAACAGGATTCAGAAGCAAATCAGGTAAAACTTCTGGCTCTTATGCCTTTAATTCTAAGAAAAAACGGATAACGCCAAAGAAATTCCTTTATATTTTTCATAAGAAAAAGAAAGAAAAGGAAACTTCAAGTTTTAAAGGCGGAAAATTCAAAAAAGCTATAAAGTTTAATGTTTTCAATAAAAAGAAAAGGAAAGTAACTCACAAAAAAGGATTATTCCGAAGAAATTACGAAAAGAAAACCAAGACCGAAAAGCCAAAAGAATTGCAGTTGTTTAATCCGAAAATGCGAAATTAAAATGTTCTAAAAATCTATTTCGGTGAGCACAGGGCAGTGGTCAGAATGCCTAGCTTCGGCAAGAATTACTGAACGGACAATCTTATCGTCCATAGCATTGCATACCATATTATAATCAATACGCCATCCGAGATTTTTTGCGCGTGCATTTGCCCTGAAACTCCACCAGGTATATTGGTGTGGCTCCTGATTAAACTTTCGGAACGAATCTACAAAACCACTTTTAATAAATTTATCTATCCATTCGCGTTCTTCGGGTAAAAATCCTGAACTGTGAGCATTGCCAATTGGATTGTGAATATCAATTGGCTTATGACAAATATTATAATCACCGCAAATGATCAGATTTGGCCGGCTTTTCTTAAGTTCGTCAACGTAATTTTTAAAATCATTGAGCCAAGTCATTTTAAATGCCTGACGCATATCGCCGCTTGAACCTGAAGGATGATAAACGCTCACTACTGATATGTCGCCATAATCGGCTCTTAAAAATCTTCCTTCGCTGTCGTATTTTTCAATACCCATACCGAAAGTTACTTTATCGGGCTCTTTTTTTGTAAGAATAGCAACTCCGCTGTATCCTTTTTTTTGTGCCGAAAACCAATATGTTTGATATCCAGCGCTTTCAAATTCGAGAATGGGGATTTGTTCCTGTTGTGCTTTGGTTTCCTGAAGACAATAAATATCAGCATCAGTTGCCTTTATCCATTCAATAAGGCCTTTGCTTATTGCTGCCCGAATTCCGTTTACGTTATAGGTAATGATTTTCATTTGTATTATATTTGCAATGCAAAATTAATTTATTATTTCCGCTCATGCCAAAAAAATCAAAAGTTCAAAAAACAATTGAAGCCGATCAACGCGAAAATCGCAAGGAGCAAGGTTTTTTCGATGGTCGCTTTGTGGAAAAAACAATTCCGGACAAAAAAAGAAAATACAAACGAAAAAAAATCAAAAAAGATGAAAATATAGAGGACGTCTGATACCTTAGAAGTCAGTTTACGCATAAGCCAGACGGGTTAACCCATCGGTATTCTATGGCAAAAGTGAGTGTTTTCTATTTATTTTACAACAACAATTTTCCGCACGCAACTGTTTTCGCTGGTTTTTATAGCCAGGAAATAAGTTCCATTTTCCAAATCAGTTAATTCAAAAGTTTTAGAAAATGTGCCAACAATATTTTCGTTTTCGCACAAATTCTGGAGCAATTTTCCTTGAAGATCAAGTATCTGAACTGTAACATTGGTTGGCTTTTCCTGATCTACTGAGATAGTTAATTCACTAGAAACTGGATTTGGAAAAACACTTAGATTAATGGCATTTGCAAAAGCCTCGTCATTAAGCCCAGATAAATTGGGAGCCTTTGTATAGCTTGAAAGATACACATTATTGCTTTTTGAAGCCATTACAGTTTTAAATGCTCCGTAAAAAGTAACTGATTTAAGATTGGTTGAAGGTGCCTGCCATTTAAAAGTCCAGGTACGGGTATTTGACCCGCTAGTGCCCGCTGCTCGGTGAGTTATATATTTATTGTCATTTGTGCTTGGAGTACTGCTTAGCTTTGTTTCTGTGGTATTGGTTACAATTAAACTTCCAATCATTTGCCCAACAGGGTTGCCACTGGTAAGTTGTGGCGAAATCTGAAAGCCAAAGCTTGATGCTCCGCTTTCGATTGCTGTAGCTGTAATGTTATATACAACACCTGCTGAATATCCACTAGCAGGAATATCGCTGGTAATCCAACCACTTACATTGTTAACATTTGCCGAATGACAGGCCGTGCAATTTTGAGCATCGCCCGGCGAACCACTGTAACCGCCTGGAGGTCCTGCTGAATTTGAAGATGCTTCATTGTTCATAAACCCAAACATCAAAAATACGGGAAGAACGATTGCGAAAGAAAGGAGTAGTTTTTTTCTCATAGCTATATTTTTTTTAACACATTAAAATTATTACAAATTTTAACACATCAACAATTATTTTGCAAATTATTTTAAAAAAAATTACTTTTGACTTTTAAAATCATTATGCGGTTTTCAGATATCATCGGGCAGGATACAATAAAAAAAAAGCTGATCAATTCGGTTTTAGAAAACCGTGTGAGCCATGCCCAGTTGTTTCTGGGCCCCGATGGCTGTGGAAAATTAGCTCTGGCGATTGCTTACGCCCAGTATATTTCATGCGAAAATAAACAGGCAGATGATTCCTGCGGCGTTTGCCGTTCGTGTGTTAAATATGAAAAACTTGCGCATCCAGATTTGCATTTTATTTATCCCGTTTCCGGCTCCAAGGATACCAGCAAAACATATCTTAAAGAATGGCGGAGTTTTTTAACAGAAAAAAAATATTATGTCGGGCTAAACGACTGGTTTAAATATTTGGAATTTGAGAACAAGCAGGGAATTATCAATGCCAGCGACTGTAACGAAATAATTAAAACATTGAGTTTGCGGGCTTACGAATCGGAATACAAAATTGTGATTATCTGGATGGTTGAAAAATTATTTCATTCAGCAGCGCCAAAACTGTTAAAAATTCTTGAAGAACCACCTGATAAAACATTATTCATTCTGCTAAGCGAAAATCCTGATTTAATTTTACCTACAATACTTTCGCGGACTCAGCTTTTAAAAATCCCCCCGATTTCTGATAAATCGCTTATTGAAGCTTTGGTTTCCAAACAATCGTTGCCACCAAAACGTGCGCATGAAATTGTTCGACTTTCTGCAGGAAATTACACAACAGCACTGTCGCTCCTAAACACTGATGAGGATTCTTTTTTTAATGCTTTCAGGGAATGGATGTTGTTATGTTACGGAAACAAATTTGCTGATATTGTAAAATGGATTGAAGATTTGGCTAAAACTGGAAGGGAAAAACAGAAACAATTTTTAAGGTATGGCCTAGAAATAGTGAGAAGTTGCACTTTATACAACTTTAGCCAACATCAGCTTATTTTAAACGAACAGGAAGAAGAAACAGCATTTATTGCAAAAATTGCCAAATTTATTCACCCTGGCAATGCCGTACTTTTTTCTGATGAGTTTGAGCGGGCAGTTTACCATATTGAGCGAAATGCAAATCCGAAAATACTTATGCTTGATTTGTCCATAAAAGCAGCCGAATTTTTGAAAAGAGCTCCCGGAAATTAATCTTTTTTTTTTCGAGAATTCTGAATTTAGAGTTTAGACATGCCTAGCGGCAGTTAAGAATTCAGAGTTCAGAATTCAGAATTCAGAGTTCAGAATTAGGAATTTAGATTTGGGGATTTAGGGTTAATCTTTCTCTTTTCTCTTCATGGAAATGTATCTTTCTCCTGTATAATGCAATTCTGCTCACTGAACTGCTATTAATTTCATTTTGCTATTCTACATTGAAAAAAATCGATTAAATTTGCAATTTAATAATTAAAAATACGTTAACATCTTCGATTGAAATTATGGGAAGTAGCGGATATTTATCAAGAGGATGCGGATGTTACCCAAAACCTACGCACAAAAACGATCAGGTTTTTAAACACAGTTGCAATAAACTGGATGTTTATGACTGGTTGAATGATATTCCTATGGCAGAAAGCGCAATACCGTTTGATTGTGTTGAAGTGCGCTTTAAAAATAGCCGTAAGGATTTTTTTAGAGACACAAGCAATTTGGAATTAATTGTTGGAGATATTGTTGCGGTTGAATCAAATCCTGGGCATGATTTAGGCATAGTAACACTCACCGGTGAGCTTGTAAAACACCAGATGAAAGCCAAAAAATTTAATCCGGAAAAAGGTGAAATAAAAAAAGTTTACCGAAAAGCAAAAGCTTCAGATATTGAAAAGTGGGTATCAGCAATTGAACAGGAAAAACATACCATGTTCAAAGCTAGAAAAAACGCTTCAGAACTGAACCTCGGCATGAAAATCAGTGATGTGGAATATCAAGGCGATAAAACAAAAGCAATTTTTTATTATACAGCCGAAGAACGCGTTGATTTTAGAGAACTGATTAAAATACTTGCAGAGGAGTTTATGGTGCGAATTGAAATGCGCCAGATAGGGGTTAGGCAAGAATCGGGCAGACTTGGAGGAATAGGATCTTGTGGACGCGAATTGTGTTGCGCTACCTGGCTCACACAGTTTTCATCGGTATCTACCAATACGGCAAGGGTTCAGCAGCTTTCACTCAGTCCGCAAAAACTTGCAGGGCAGTGCAGTAAATTAAAATGCTGCCTTAATTATGAGTTTGATGTGTATCAGGATGCCATTAAGGATTTTCCAAATACCGATATCTTGCTTAAAACGAAAAGCGGTGATGCTAACCATCAAAAAACTGATATTTTTAGAGGAATAATGTGGTATTCTTATGTAAATGATTACAGCAATATGTTCCCATTATCTGTTGAAAAAGTAAAAGCAATTCAGGAATTAAACTCAAAGGGTACAAAACCCGCAAAGCTGGAAGATTTTGCAGAACAAATAGTCGTTGAAAAGAAAACAGAGTTCGAAAATGTTGTAGGCCAGGATGATATTTCACGCTTTGACGATAAATAATAAAGTTGTCATGAATAAACGCTACCTTTTAATTCTCATTTTTGGCTTGGTATTATTTGTTGCCTGCGATCCAAACAGGGTTTATGATAAATCAAAAAAAATAACCGAAGGAAACTGGAAAATAGGTGAAATTATTAAGTTCGATGTTGATATTCACGACACTCTTTCGTATCATAATTTCTATATCAATATCCGAAATAAATCAACATATCCCTACCGCAATCTTTTTCTTTTTTTAAATACTGTTTTCCCTGATAACAGAATTGCACGCGATACGCTGGAATGCATCCTTGCCGACGAAAAAGGCAACTGGCTCGGCAACGGCTTGGGCGATTTAAAGGATAACCAGATTTTATTTCGCAAAGGAGTTCGCTTCCCACATTCAGGAATGTATTCTTTTGAGCTGGAACATGCGATGTATGATTCAACATTAACCGGAATTTCTGATATCGGAATTCGTATTGAAAAACTTCCTTGAAAATGAAAGAAGAGAAATCAGGCTTTAGTTTATATATAAAACGCTTTTGGATTATTTATGGTATTTCAATTGCTTTTATCATTTTGTTCTTTATTGCCACGTCCTTTGGTTTGCTTGGGTTTATGCCTACTTTTGAAGAGCTCGAAAATCCTAAAACCAACCTTGCTTCCGAAATATGGTCGTCCGATCAGGTGTTGTTAGGCAAGTATTATAAAGAAAACAGGTCAACCTGCCAGTTCAAAGATCTTTCACCTTACATTGTAAATGCTTTAATTGCAACTGAAGATGCCCGTTTTGAAAGCCATTCTGGAATTGATTTCCGCAGTCTTTTTCGCGTACTTTTTGGTGTTATAACTGGAAATCGTGGGGCTGGTGGAGGCAGCACCATTACCCAACAATTGGCCAAAAACCTTTTTCCTCGCGAAGAAAAGTCTAATTTCCTTAAAACCGTTTTCCGTAAATTCAAAGAATGGATTATTGCGATTAAACTAGAAAGAAACTATACCAAACCGGAAATTGCCGCAATGTATCTCAATACAGTTGACTTTGGAAATCTCAGTTTTGGAATCAAATCAGCAGCCAAAACGTATTTCAATAAAACTCCCGCAGAACTGAATATCGAGGAATCAGCTCTTCTTGTTGGAATGCTTAAAGCACCATCGTGGTTTAATCCTGTGCGAAATCCCGATCGTGCTAAAAAAAGAAGAGAAGTTGTGCTAAGTCAGATGGTTAAGTACAAATATATTACGGCTAAGCAATACGATTCACTAAAGGTTTTGAAGATAGATATGTCAAAATACAAACTTCAGGATCAAAATTCCGGATTGGCGACCTATTTTCGTGAATATTTAAAGGAATTTCTTAACAAATGGTGCGCGGAACACGAAAAGCCCGATGGCACTCCTTACAATATTTACACCGATGGTTTAAAGGTATATACCACGATCAATTCCAAAATGCAGAAATATGCTGAAGAAGCTGTTTCTGAATATATAGGAAAAGAACTTCAGCCGCAATTCAACAAGCATTGGGCCGGCGTTAAAAATGCGCCGTACGATTATTCTTTCAAAAAAGAAGATATTGAAGCCTTGCTCAACACAGCAATGAAAAGATCCGACAGATATATCAAGCTCAAAACCCTTGGCCTGTCAGAGATTCAGATAAAAGCAAATTTTGAAATACCCACACACATGACTGTTTTTTCATGGAGCAGGGAATTTGACACTATAATGTCTCCAATGGATTCAATAAAATATTACAAATGGTTTTTGCAAACAGGGTTGATGAGTATGGAGCCGCAAACAGGTTATGTTCGTGCCTACGTTGGAGGGATTGACTACCGCTACTTTAAATACGATCATGTTTGTAAAGGGAAACGTCAGGTGGGTTCAACCTTTAAACCATTTATTTATTCCCTAGCCATGCAGGAAGGCGAATTTTCACCTTGTACCAAGGTGCCCAACGTACCGGTTACTTTTGATATGCCTGGTGGAACCAAGTGGACTCCAAAAAATTCAGGTGGTGGCAAAGAAGGCGAAATGGTAACCCTTAAATGGGCGCTTGCAAATTCAGTAAACCAGATTTCGGCATATTTAATGAAAAGATACTCTCCTTTTGCTGTTGTGAAAATTGCGCGCAAAATGGGAATTACAAGCGATGTTCCTCCGGTTTACTCCATTTGCTTAGGAACTCCAGACCTAACTGTTTATGAAATGGTTGGAGCCTTTAGCACTTTTGCAAATAAAGGTGTTCATATCGACCCCATTTTTATTACCCGTATTGAAGACAAACAAGGAAATATTCTTGAAACATTTAAGCCCAAAACACAGGAAGCAATCAGCGAAGAAACTGCATATCTTATGCTTCT
>JBBQSF010000097.1:0-12034 GCA_038214085.1 Bacteroidales bacterium
TGTGAAATATGTAATATTTTTCAGTTAAAGTGTAATAAATTAAAGTCTAATAGCTTCTAATTTTGTATAAAAGTTTTTATTAATCAGAAGACCCAGTTTTGACTAGTGCAGAAATCGAATTAAAAAAATAAAACCCCATGAAAAAAAAACGGTATAACGGCTCTGAATTATTAAAAGAATTCAAGTCGTATAATGACAATATCGAATTAGCTAAGTCAAAGTCGCAAATCATTGCTGAAATAGTTAAGACTAGATTTAGCATTAGGAAAAATTTACGCTCCCCTTTTAATTTAACTCCGTTGGCATAATTGAATTTAATGTTTTCAGTTTTAAAAAAACAATGCCTTAAAAATGGTTAAGTAAAAAGGTTACAGTAGCTATTAACAATATTGAAAAATATGTGATAGTCGTTTTTTGACAGGTAAAAGTGGAACAGATAACAATAAATTGAGTCATTTTACGAAAGTAGATTGGACTAGGTTTTTTATGTTGAAACTTTTAGAATATTAATTTAATTATGAAGGTTCCATCTATTACATTTTTTGATATTTTGTCGCGGTTGCGTGTGTATTTTCAGGAAGATAACACCACCCAGAATTTTATGAATCAAGAGCCTCTTCGGTCTGAGTTATTTAGCTCGGGCCAAATGGATAATTATGGCGAAGCATTAGCCCGGTCTCATATACTGCTGAAGAGAAATTCTCCTGATAAACTGCTGAAAAGACTCGATGATAATGAAAAATCGCTGCTTGAAGTACGAAAACTACTGGTGGAAAGCATCAGGTCGGGCAAACCCGTCACTCCCGCAGCAGAATGGTTGCTTGATAATTTCTACCTGATAGAAGAACAAGTCGTCATAGCCAGAAAACATTTACCAAAAGGATATAGTGAAGATTTACCTTATTTGGCAGAAGGCATTTCATCTGGTATGCCTCGCGTTTATGATATTATATTAGAAATCATTTCCCATAGCGATGGACGTGTAGATGTAAAAAGTCTTATTAGTTTCATCGCAGCATATCAAAAACACACAATACTTTCCCTTGGCGAATTATGGGCAATACCAATCATGCTCCGTCTTGCTGTTATTGAAAACCTTCGCAGGATTTCCGCGAAAATAGCATTGCACATGATTGATCATAATCTGGCTGATTACTGGGCCGAAAGGATGACAACAACCGTAAATAAAAAACCTGGCGACTTAATTTTGACAGTTGCTGATATGGCAAGGTCGAAACCTGTATTGTCCGGTCCTTTTGTTGCGGAGTTCACACGAAAACTACAGGGCAAAGGCCCTCTTCTGGCACTGCCGCTAAGTTGGATGGAGCAGCAATTGTCCGGTATCGGCAACAGCAGTAACGATATTGTGGGGCAGGAAAACCAAGAGCAGGCAGCCGACCAGATGTCTGTCCGCAATAGTATCGGCACATTACGTCTTCTTGGTGCGACGGATTGGCGGGATTTTATTGAAACACTCAGCAGCGTGGAGCAGGTTTTGAGACAAGATATAACAGGTATCTATCCCATGATGGATTTTGCTACACGCGACAGATACCGGCATGTGGTGGAATTTATATCAAAAACTTGCACTTTATCCGAAACAGAAGTAGCACAAAAGGTGCTTGATTTAACGAAAAATCATGAAGACTTAAATCCAAAATCTAAGAGACAGGAACACATTGGTTATTTCCTGATTGATAAAGGTTTCAAACAAACAGAACAGGCTACGGGTATGCGTTACACGCTGAAACAAAAAATAACCCGTGGGGCCAGAAAGAAGCCCGTATTCCTTTATCTACTATCTATTGCTTTTATCGCAATGATTGTTTCTTCAGCAATGGTCTATCTTGCATACAAGTATGGCACCCATCATGGGCTGCTGTTATTGTTGGTTGGTTTGTTGTCCGTTTCAGGTTCTGCCCAATTGGCAGTTTCTCTGGTGAATTGGTTATCTACTATTTTGGTAAAACCAAAACTTTTACCCCGTATGGATTTCTCCGGAGGTATTCCTGCTGAATGCAAAACTCTGATTGTAGTTCCTACAATGCTTTCCAATAAATCATACATCGAAGAACTGATTGAAGCACTTGAGATGCGATTCTTGGCTAACAAGGAAGCCAATTTGCTTTTTGGATTATTAACGGATTTTATGGATGCAGACGCGGCAATCATGCCGGAAGATAATGACTTACTGGAACTTGTAAGCAATGAGATTATAGCATTGAACCAAAAGTACAAGCAGTCTGAAAATGATGTCTTCTTCCTTTTTCACCGTCCACGGATATGGAATGCCAGGGAGCACAAGTGGATGGGGCATGAACGTAAAAGGGGAAAATTATCTGCTTTGAATGCTTTTTTGCGAGGACGGAGTCAGAGTGAATTTTCTTTAGTTATAGGGAATCCTCCGCTACTAACAAATGTGAAATATGTCATTACACTTGATTCGGATACGCAACTTCCCAGAGATGCTGCCTGGAAATTTATTGCAACAATGGCGCATCCGCTCAATCAAGCAATATATAGTCAGAAAAAAAGGCGTGTAACGGATGGGTATGGTATTCTTCAATCCAGAGTAGCTTCTGGTATTCCTAAACATGCATCTTCCTTATATTTACGTATGCAGGGCAATGTTTCGGGGATTGATCCTTATACCCGGGTTTCTTCAGATGTATATCAGGATCTTTTTGGTGAAGGATCTTTTATCGGAAAAGGAATCTACGATATTGATATATTCGAACAGGCTGTGCACCATGTTTTCCGTGAGAACAGGATCCTAAGCCATGATTTGATCGAAGGTTGCTATACTCGTTCCGGCTTATTAAGCGATGTGCTTTTATATGATGAAAGTCCTTCGCAATACGGGGCAGATGTCAAGCGACATCATCGGTGGATAAGGGGCGACTGGCAAATTGGTGCCTGGATGCTGCCTTTCATAACAGGTAGCAATGGCCGTTTTACAAATAATAAACTTTCAGCTTTATCCAAATGGAAAATTTTTGACAACCTCCGCAGAAGCTTGTTGCCTCTGTCCTTATTGATGTTTTTATTAATGGGTTGGTCAATATTGCCTTTCCCTTGGTTCTGGCCTTTAGCGGTTACCATCATCCTTCTATTACCAGATATAGCAGCAGCTGGATGGCAATTGATCCACAAACCTATTGATCTGACAGTTAAAGCGCACTTATCCGAAATAGGCATTTCCGTGAGGGATGTACTGATCCGGTTTATATTCGTCATTGCAGTGCTTCCTTATGAAGCTTATAAATATACAGATGCTGTTTTAAGTGCACTTTGGCGGATGATGGTTTCGCATAAAAAACTTTTGGAATGGACACCTTCTGCTTCTGCATTGCACAATACCCGTAACGATGTTTGGTCGGAATATGGATCTATGTGGATTGCGCCCTTGTTGGCTCTTTCCTGTACCATCTTATTATTGTACATGAATCCTGAGGCTATATACGCTGCAACTCCTGTATTTGTACTATGGTTATTTGCGCCTGCCATTGCATGGCGATTGAGTATCCCCGAAATAGAAAAAAAACCAAAACTCTCCGAAGAACAAATTTTGTTCCTACACAAATCCGCACGTAAATCCTGGTCTTTTTTCGAACAATTTGTAACTGCTGAGGATCAATGGTTACCTCCTGATAATTTTCAGGAACAACCCATTGCTACTATTGCTCACCGTACCTCACCCACGAATATTGGCATGGCTTTACTTGCCAATCTTACAGCTTACGATTTTGGCTATATTGCTGGTGGAGAACTGGTGGATAGAAGTAACAATACTTTGCAGGCTATGCTAAAGCTTGAGCGGTATAAGGGCCATTTTTATAACTGGTATGATACGATATCATTATTGCCGCTTCGTCCTATGTATGTGTCCACTGTAGACAGTGGCAATCTTACAGGGCACTTGCTCACTTTACGTCAGGGTCTTATAGCCTTGCCCAACCATCCCATATTCAGTAGAGAAATATACAATGGAATCAGAACTACAACTAGGATTATCCAAGATTATTCAAAAGGGCAACATGCTGAAATAATAAGAAAAATACTTACTTTATTAAGTAGTGCAAATATAGAAGACAGTTTATTAAGCATTACAAAAAAGCATCTTGATGAACTGATTTTGCTTTCTAATGAATTAAGCATTGGTCAGGAAGGCGGCGAAACAGATTTTGATAAATGGGCATTAAAGTTATCGCAGCAATTGAAAAGTATCCGTAACGATCTGTCACAATTGGTTCCCTGGCTGGATTTATTACCAGCCCCAGCGCATTTCATTCACCTTGCAAAATTAGACAATATTCCTTCGCTTTTATCCATTCAGAGTACACCTCATTTATTCATGCATCATATTGAAAGTTATGAACAACAGGAAAATAATCCTGCAGAAATGGAATGGCTAATTAAGATGCGTGCATTTTTAACAGAGGCAAGCAGCCTGGCCACAGAAAGAATTACTTTGCTTGAGGAAATAATTGAACAATGCGAACAATTAAGTGATGTTGAGTATGATTTCCTGTTTGACAAAGCAACCAATCTGTTGAGAATAGGTTATAATGTTGAAGACCGCAGAAAGGATAACGGTTCTTATGATCTGCTTGCCTCTGAAGCAAGGTTTGGAGTTTTTGTTGCCATTGCACAGGGAAAACTGCCGCAGGAAAGTTGGTTTGCTTTAGGCCGTTTACTTACAAATTCTGGCGGAGAGCCGACATTAATATCCTGGAGCGGGTCCATGTTTGAATACCTTATGCCGCAACTTATCATGCCCTCTTATGAAAACACATTGTTATTTCAAACCAATAAAGCAACAGTAAAACGACAAATTGAATATGCAGGTCAGCGGGGAGTCCCCTGGGGCATTTCAGAATCTGCATATAATATGGTAGATGCAAACCTGAATTATCAGTACCGCGCATTTGGTGTACCAGGCCTCGGGCTGAAACGAGGATTGGAAGAAGATCTCGTTATCGCACCTTATGCTTCCATGATGGCATTGATGGTAAAGCCCAGAAAAGCGTGCGATAACCTGCAATTATTGTCAGCTGAAGGATTTGTAGGGGAGTTTGGCTTCTTTGAGGCCATAGATTATACTGCGAGCCGTTTGCCAAGGGGAAATAAATATAGTATTGTTCAATCGTATATGGCGCACCACCAAGGTATGGGGCTACTTTCGCTGGCTTATCTCCTACTGAATAAGCCTATGCAGCAAAGGTTTGTATCGGAACTTCGTTTTCAGGCTACATTATTGTTGCTTCAGGAACGTATACCCCGAGCCACACTTTTTTATGCAAATACAGCAGACCAAATCGATACACATATTGCAACTACAGATATACAATTACGAAGAATCACCACCGCCAACACTCCGATTCCGGAAATTCAGCTATTAAGCAATGGCCGTTATCAGGTTATGATTACTAATTCCGGTGGCGGATACAGTCGCTGGAAAGATATAGCTGTTTCTCGCTGGAGGGAAGACACCACGAAGGATGACCGTGGCATTTTTTGTTATATTAAAGACATAAACAGTGGTGCATTCTGGTCCAATACATATCAGCCAACATTGCATCCTGCCAAAGGTTATGAAGTAATATTTTCCCAGGGACATGTTGAATTCTTCAGACAGGATTATGGGATTGATACCAAAACAGAAATAGTGATTTCACCTGAGGATGACACGGAAATGAGAAGGATCAAGATCACGAACAGATCCCAATCAATAAGAGTTATAGAAGTTACAAGTTATGCTGAAATCGTAATGGCAAGCCAGGCTTCTGATGAATCACATCAGGTTTTTAGTAATCTATTTGTCCAGACTGAAATAATTCCAGAACTCAATGCTGTTTTTTGCTCCAGGCGACCTCGTTCCGAGGAGGAAAAACCGCCATGGATGTTTCACCTATTGGACGCTCGTGGGGTTACGGTTGAAGCGGTATCTTATGAAACAGACCGCATGCAGTTTATTGGCAGAGGAAAAACGCTGGCACACCCGCAAGCCATGAATGTTGATGTACTTTCAGGCAATCAGGGATCGGTATTGGATCCTATCGCATCTATTCGCTTCCGTTTTAGTTTGAAGGCTAACCAAACGGCCACCATTGACTTAATTTATGGAATAAGTGAGACAAAAGAAGCATGTGAAGTTTTAATGCATAAATACCTTGACAGGCATCTGAAAAATCGTGCTTTTGAGCTTTCCTGGACTCATAGCCAGGTAGTACTGCGGCAAATTAAAGCAACGGAAACTGATGCTCAATTATATAATCGCTTAGCTGCTTCTGTTATTTACGCCAATCCTAACTTACGTGGTGAAGCAGCAGTTCTCAAAAGTAATCTCAGGGGACAGTCGGGGTTATGGAGTCATTCTGTTTCCGGCGACCTGCCTATAATATTATTGCGGATATACGACCCCGAAAATATGGATATTGTCAGGCAGATGGTTCAGGCACATGCATACTGGCGATTAAAAGGACTTGCTGTTGACCTTGTAATTTGGAATGAAGATTACGGTTCTTACCGGCAGGTTTTACAGGAACAAATACTGGGGATTATCACTGCAGAAACCGCAAACAGTCAGGCCTATAATAAGCCTGGCAATATCTTTGTAAAATCTGCGGACCAGCTATCCAACGAAGACCGTATTCTTTTTGAAAGTGTTGCCCGAGTAATCATTTATGATAACAAAGGGACATTGTCAGAACAGGTAAACAGGCTTTATGCAGAAAAGGTATTGCCTCCTTTTTTGGAACCGAAACCAATTCCCGTAAAGGAATTTCAGGATACATTGGCATTGCCAAGTGATCTTTTGTTTTTTAATGGAAGTGGAGGGTTTACTCCCGATGGCAAAGAATATAAAATTATAACGGACAAAAACGAAACTACTCCTGCCCCTTGGGTAAATGTTATTGCTAACCCGCGCTTTGGTACAGTGATTTCTGAAAGTGGGTCTGCCTATACATGGTCCATCAATGCTCATGAATACCGCATAACGCCTTGGAGTAATGATCCCGTATGCGATACCGGGGGTGAGGCTTTTTATTTGCGCGATGAAGAGACAGGTCATTTCTGGTCACCATCTCCATTTCCAGTAAGAGGAATAACGCCTTATGTAATTACGCACGGCTTTGGTTATAGCATTTTTGAGCACAATGAACAGGGTATTTCTACTGAGATGTGTGTATTTGTGGACAAAGCTCTTCCCGTTAAATTTATCGTGATAAAAATAAAAAACCTGTCGGGAAGGGAACGAAAATTTTCAGCTACAGGTTTCCTGGAAATGATCATGGGTGATGTTCGTTCCAAAACGAATATGCATATTATTTCGGAACTGGATACCAATAGCGGGGCATTACTGTTCAGGAACAGATATAATGATGCCTTTGCAGAGCGGGTTTCCTATTTTAAAGCAGATGGCGCCAAAATGAGTTTCACAACTGACCGTTCAGAATTTATCGGCAGGAACAGGAATCTTGAAAACCCTTCGGCTCTTTACAGGAAGAAACTTTCAGGCAGTAGTGGCGCGTGTATGGATCCTTGTGCTGCAATTCAAGTAACATTTGATTTACATCATGAAGCGGAAAAAGAAATTGTATTCCAGATAGGGAATGATGAAAATGCAAAGGCAGTAAATGCGCTGATCCTTAAATTTGCTGATAACAATAGCGTAATGCAATCCTTGCAAGAGGTAAAGGAATACTGGAAAGAGGTTTTGGGCGCCATACAGGTAACTACTCCCGATAACTCACTGAATATTCTGGCGAATGGCTGGCTTCCCTATCAAACAATGGCCTGCAGGATTTTTGCCCGGAGTGGCTTTTACCAATCGGGTGGTGCTTTTGGTTTCAGAGACCAGCTTCAGGATGTTTTGGCATTAATTCCTACCCAACCTGAACTGGTGCGGGAACAGATACTTTTAAGCGCATCCCGGCAATTTGCAGAAGGCGATGTGCAGCACTGGTGGCATCCTCCTGAGGGAAGAGGTGTTCGTACACGTTGCTCCGATGATCTGCTCTGGCTGCCTTTCGTGGTTTCCAGATATATTGCCGCTAAAGGCGATACGGATATCCTTACTGTGCCAGTCGGTTTCCTAGAGAGCCGTCCATTGAATCAGGAAGAAGATTCGCTTTATGACCTGCCGGTTAGTGGTAACCTGAGTGGCACACTCTACGAACATTGCGTTTGCGCCATAAAACATAGCTTTCATTTTGGAACGCATGGACTACCCCTTATGGGTTCGGGGGACTGGAATGACGGAATGGATCGGGTAGGCAATAAAGGACTGGGAGAAAGCGTATGGCTTGCCTTTTTCCAATATTATGTACTCATCCGTTTTGCTGATACTGCAAAAGAATTTGGTGATATGATTTTTGCCGAGATCTGTATTAAAGAAGCTGCAAGCATACAATCAAACATAGAAGCTTCCGGATGGGATGGTGAATGGTATTTGCGTGCATGGTTTGATGATGGGACTCCGCTCGGTTCAAAGAAAAATACAGAATGTCGTATAGATGCCATTGTACAAAGTTGGTCGGTACTATCCGGTGCTGCTGATGCAAAGAGAAAGGTTACGGCAATGGCTTCCATGGAAAAGTACTTGGTAAAAAGAGAGTTGAAGCTTATTCAGCTCCTTGATCCACCGTTTAGTGGTTCCGGCCTCAACCCCGGTTATATCAGAGGATATGTTCCGGGGGTAAGGGAAAATGGCGGACAATATACCCATGCTGCCATTTGGGCTTTGATGGCCTTTGCAGCATTAGGTGAGCGGGAAAAGGTTTGGGAATTGTTCAGTATGATCCATCCTATAAGCCATTCTTCCGATGCCGCTGCTATACAGATTTATAAAGTAGAGCCTTACGTGATGGCAGCAGATGTTTATGCTAAGGAATCGCATAAGGGAAGAGGTGGCTGGACCTGGTATACCGGTTCGGCCGGCTGGATGTACCAGTTTATCGTTCGTTCCCTTTTGGGGTTGGAATTACAAGTGGACCAGTTAAAATTCACTCCATGTTTTCCGCTGGACTGGCCTTCTTTATTGATCACATATCGTTATAAAAGTTCAAAATATCACATTACGGTATTTCAGTTTCATGGTCCTTCCGACTCTTGGTGTAAAATTGGAAATAAGAATGAAGCGGGTGATGTTGTAAAACTTATCGACGATGGATTGGAACATGAAGTGGAGATACATATCCGTATAGCAGAATGATTATTTATACCAATGTGAAATTGGTTGTATTCAAAAACTGATATTCAGGCGGCCTGACATCGTTGAAAAAAAACAAAATTCAAAAAAAACATATCTAAAAATTTAAAGCCATGTATAAAAAAATAATTAAAATTTCGTTAATTGTATTCGCTTCAATAATTGTTACTGCTATAATACTTCCGTTTGCCTTCAAAGGTAAAATTGAAGCAAAAATGAAAGAAGCAATTAACAAAAGCATCAATGCAAAAGTTGACTGGAAAAACTATGAATTAGGCATATTCAAAAGCTTTCCTGATTTCAATTTAACTCTTGATGGATTAACAATTATTGGAGTTGATTCGTTTTCGAACGATACACTTGCAAATATCAAATCACTAAATATTACTATTGATTTGTTCAGCGCATTCAAAGGCAATTCTTATAAAATCAAAAAAGTTACGTTGGACGAACCAAACATATTATTAAAAATTTTAAAAAGCGGGAAAGCAAACTGGGATATTACAAAACCTTCTGTTCCTGCTGACACTTCAGCAAATAAAGAGCCGCCTTCGGATTTTAAATTAGCGCTTCAAAAAATTTCAATAATTAAAGGAAAAATAATTTATGAAGACCAAGGTACGAATATGCGAATTGACGCAGTTAATGTTAACAGCACAATTAAAGGTGATATGGCAGCAGATGAAACTTCATTAGAAACAAAATCAACCATTGAATTTTTAACTTTTGCATACGGCGGAATGACCTATTTATACAAAGTAAATGCTGAAGCAACAGCCGATATCGATGCTGATTTAAAAAATTCAAAATATACTTTTAAAGAAAATGAGTTTCGCTTAAATCAGTTGTTCATCGGAATGGATGGCTATTTATCAATGCCTAAAGAAGATATTGATATGGATCTTAAATTTAATGCAAAACAAACTGACTTTAAAAATTTCTTATCACTTGTTCCTGATATATATGCTAAAGATTTTGACAAAATTGAATCAAAAGGGAAACTTGCTCTTGATGGCTATATTAAAGGAACGTACAACGATAAAAAAATTCCAAGTTTTTCTTTTAATATTAAGATTGATGATGGCATGTATAAATATCCTGATTTGCCAAAAACAGTTTCGAATATTTCTGTTAAAACAAATATCACAAATACAGGCAGTGACTTTGACAATACGGTAATTGACATATCGAAATTTCATTTCGAAATTGGCAGTAACCCTGTTGACATTAAAATGAATATTAAAACTCCTGCCTCCGACCCGCAAATAAATGGTACGATAAAAGGAAAAATGAATTTAGCTGACGTTAAAGATTTTTATCCTCTCAAAAAAGATCAGCAACTTAAAGGAACTATTAGCGCTGATGTTGTTTTAAACGGAAAACTTTCATCCATTGAAAAAAAGAAATATGAAGATTTTAAAGCATCGGGGCAAATTTTAATTAACGGCTTAACCTATAAAAGCAAAGAATTTACTCAGGGAGTTACAATCAATGTAATGAAATTATTGTTTTCTTCTCAGTTTGTTGAACTGGATTCATGCAACATTAACATAGGCAAAAGTGACTTGAAAGCATCAGGAAGAATTGATAATTTCTTATCTTACTTTTTCAAAAATGATTTGTTAAAAGGAACTTTTAAAAGCGCTTCAACTTTAATGGATTTGAATGAATTCATGCAGCCAACCCAAGCTGGAAAGGAAAAACCAAAAACTGAGGCTGCTTCTTCACTATCAGTAATTGAAATTCCTGCAAATATTGATTTTGTCGTAAACTCGACTTTCGGAAAAGTGTTATACGATAAAATGGTAATGACAAATGTAGTTGGCGTTATTAAAATAAAAGATCAGCAGCTTACTCTTGAAAATTTAAAAATGAATATGCTCGACGGTCAACTTTCGATGAGCGGATTTTACAATACCAAAAACCCAAAGCAACCCAACATTAATTTTAATCTCAATATTAATCAATTCGATATTTCGAAAACAAGTAAAACGTTTATTGTTGTTCAAAAATTGGTTCCAATTGCCGATGCATGCACAGGTACATTTTCTACAAAAATGGAATTCACAAGTTCATTAGACAGCAAAATGAGCCCTATAATTAAAACAATGACAGGAGAAGGACTGCTAAACACTTCAAAAGTTGCAATTCAAAATTTCACACCACTTACAAAACTTAGCGATGCGTTGAAAATGGAAAAATTTAAAAAATTAGCTCTTGATAAAATTAATCTATCATTCAATATTTTGGCTGGGAAGGTATTTGTTAAACCATTTGATTTTGTTTTTGGAAAAATAAAAGGAAAAATGAGCGGCTCCAATTCTTTCGATCAAACTATTGATTATGTTCTGAATCTTGAAATTCCAAAAAGCGAATTTGGTGGCGCTGCGAGTGGTGTGTTAACTAATTTAACATCGCAAGCAAACAGCAAAGGTGCAAATATTACGGTAGGTGATGTTGTTAAAGTTGATGTATTAATTGGAGGAACTGTTACCAAACCTACAATTAAACTCGGTTTAAAAGGCACGATGAACGAAATTATTGACGATTTGAAAAATAAAGCAAAAACCGAACTGGAAAATAAGAAAAAAGAAGTTGTGGACAAAGTTACAGCCGAAGCAGATAAACAAAAAAAAGCAGCCGAAGATAAAGCTAAAGCTGCGCAAGATAGTTTGAAAAAATTGGCTGATGAAAAATTAAAGAAGGAAAAAGAAAATGCGGTAAATGACTTGAAAAATAAAATTAAGTTTTAGTTATTTATGTCTAAAAAGACAGCCAACGGTGTAAATTAGGATTATTCGTATCCGCTTTTTATAATAG
>JBBQSF010000098.1:0-11943 GCA_038214085.1 Bacteroidales bacterium
GTTTTCACATTTTCAAATGAAAGGGTGAGCTTTTTATTGTGCTCTTTCATTACACATGTTCGTGGATTGGCCTGAACATAATCAAGCACTCGGGTAAATTTTTCGGTTTGATAATAAGCCGATTCTTCATCGGGAATAAAGTATCCGGTAAGTTTGTTGTTCTTAAGAATTATTTTTTCGAAACCAATATTTTTTGCAAGTCTCCTAAGTCGTATGGTACTTAACAATTCTTGTGTCTGTATCGGAATCGGTCCGAAACGATCGATCAAATGTTCTCCGAAAATAGTTACTTCTTCATCCGTTTCCAAATTATCCAGTTCTTTGTACAAGGACAATCGCTCTCGGACGCTGTTCACATATTCATCAGGAATTAAAATTTCAAGATCCGTTTCAATCTGACATTCCTTAACAAATTCTTTTTGTTCCGTTTCTCCAAAATACTCTTTGAAATCCGTTTCTTTAAGCTCGCGCATGGCTTCGTCGAGAATTTTATGATACATTTCAAATCCAATATCCGAAATAAAACCGCTTTGTTCACCTCCAAGAAGATTTCCTGCGCCACGGATGTCTAGGTCGCGCATGGCAATGTTGAAACCACTTCCAAGTTCGGAAAATTCTTCAAGTGCACGCAATCGCTTACGGGCATCGTCGCTGAGTGAGAAAAGGGGAGGCGCAAGCAGGTAACAAAACGCTTTTTTATTTGCACGTCCCACGCGACCCCGAAGTTGATGTAAATCGCTAAGTCCGTAGTGGTGCGCATTGTTAATAATCATAGTATTGGCATTCGAAATATCAAGTCCCGATTCTATAATACTTGTAGCAACCAGCACATCGTAATATCCATCAATAAAGTCGAGCATAATGGCTTCAAGTTTTTTTCCATCCATTTGCCCATGGCCAATAGCAACACGGATATCCGGGCAAAGCCTTTGTATCATTCCCGCAATATCGGTAATATTTTGAACGCGGTTGTGAACAAAAAACACTTGTCCGCCGCGCTGGTGTTCATATAAAATGGCATCACGAATCAGTTCTTCATTAAAAACATGAAGTTCTGTAATAATTGGGTATCTATTTGGTGGAGGAGTATTTAAAATAGATAAATCTCGGGCACCCATTAAGGAAAATTGCAATGTGCGGGGAATAGGCGTTGCTGTAAGTGTTAAGGTATCTACATTTACCTTTATTTGTTTTAACTTCTCTTTTGCCGCAACACCAAATTTTTGTTCTTCATCAACAATCAGCAAACCAAGTTCTTTAAATTCCACATCAGCACTGAGCAAACGGTGAGTACCAATCAGAATATCGGTTTTCCCTGATTTTAATTCTTCAAGCGCTTTCTTAATATCTTTCGAACTTTTAAACCTGTTTATATAATCCACTTTACAAGGAAATTCGCTCAGTCGTTCACTGAAAGTTTTAAAATGCTGCAATGCCAAAATGGTTGTAGGTACTAGCATTGCAACCTGTTTGCTGTCGTTTACTGCTTTAAAAGCGGCTCTTACAGCCAGTTCAGTTTTCCCAAATCCAACATCACCACAAATGAGCCTGTCCATCGGGCATTCGGCTTCCATGTCTTTTTTTAGGTCAGCCGTGGCTTTTAGCTGATCAGGAGTATCTTCATAAATAAAAGAAGCTTCCAGTTCTGTTTGCATATATCCGTCGGGTGAATAAGCAAAACCTTGCTCTGCCCTGCGTTTGGCGTAAAGCTTAATAAGTTCTTTGGCGATGTCTTTAACGCGCTGTTTGGTTTTGTTTTTAAGATTAGTCCAGGCATTGGAACCAAGGCGGTTCATTGTTGGCTCTGTGCTGTCCTTTCCTGCATATTTTGAAATACGATGCAGCGAATGAATGCTGATGTAAAGCAAATCATTATCCTTATAAATAATTCGGATCGCTTCCTGCTCTTTACCGTTTATATCAATTTTTTCTAGACCGTCGTAACGCCCAATTCCGTGATCGATATGTGTAACATAATCGCCGGGTTTAAGACCGTACAGTTCCTTAAGTGTAATACTTTCTTTTCCGGCAAAACGGTCGCGGATACGAAAGCGTTGGTAACGCTCAAAAATTTGATGATCGGTGTAAATAGTGAGTTTTAAATCCCTGTCGATAAATCCAGAATGTAATGTGAGTTGCAAAGGGTTAAATCTGAATTCCTGCGGTTTGGATTTATTTTGCTGAATGTCTTCAAAAATAGTGTAGATACGCTCAATCTGTTTGCTGTTTTCTGCCAGAATAAGATTCGAATAATTTTCCGAAGTTAATTTTACAAGATCCTGTATCAGCAGTTCGAAGTTTTTGTTGAAAACAGGTTGTGGAGTTGTATTATAAATTAACTGCTCATTGTATTCAAAGTGCGATGAATTCCCGAATTCAATTAGGGAAAAACTGTTAAGTTGATAAAGAAAATCTTCTTTTGTTGTATAAAGTTCCTTTGGATTTAGGTGTGAAATTTGCTGCGACAGGGCTTCAAAGGAAGTTTGTGCTTTTTCAAATTCTTTTTGAATTTTATCTGCGGCAAAATCCGGATTGTCAACCCAGACAATGGAATCCGCAGGAAGAAATGCAAGCAGCGATTCGCGTTTTTCATTTATGGTGCGATCCAAAACATCTGGTAACAGGCTAATCTGGTTCAACCGTGTACGCGAAAGTTGTGTAACTGGATCAAAAGTGCGCAATGATTCAATTTTATTGCCGGCAAATTCTATACGGAAAGGAAAGTCGTTGGAATAAGAGAAAACATCAACAATACCGCCTCTTAAAGTAAATTGACCTGGTTCAGCAACAAAGTCAACACGTTCAAATCCGTATTCAGCAAGAAATTCCATAACGAAATCTAGGTTTACCTGCTCATCGGTTTTTAGTTTGAATGTGTTTTTTGCCAGATAAGATTTTGAGATTACTTTTTCCGAAAGAGCCTCGGGATAAGTAACGTAGATGTTTTTCTTTTTTCCGGAAATCAGTCTATTGATAACTTCGGTGCGAAGCAAAACATTTGCATTGTCAGTTTTTTCAATTTCGTAAGCTTTACGGTAGGAACCGGGGAAAAAGAAAATCCGTCTTTTTTCAGATGGCAAATCTTGTTCGTCAAAAATATTTTCGAGGTCGTTCAAAAAATATGCTGCGGTTTCTTTATCGGGAAGTACAAACAATTGGGCAACAGCAAGCCCTTCAAAAACGGTTGCACCTACTATCGCTCCGGCCGATCCAGTAAGGCCTTTGAGGTGAATGCGCGCATGGTTTTTGCTGCGAAGTATATCTTTTAACTGTCCTGTTCTCGTGTCCTGCCTGTAAAACGACAGGAGTTCATCTGATTTCACTGTGCAAAGATATGGAAAAATATAGGTTGGAGAAGAAGGATAAATTCCCGAAATTCTGTTAAAAAAACGATAATATTTACTCGCCTGAAAAATTATGTTTTGGAATTAGCTGAATAGAATCAATACAATAGCTTAATCTGTTTTTGCTTTTAATCAACACATTTTGTATTTTTGTAAAAAAATAATACTTGCAATGGAAACACTTATTGTAAAAATAAAAGGAAATACAACCAAAGCAAAAAATATGATCGCATTTTTTCGCGACCTGGCAAAGGTGAATAAAGAAATTTCTATTATTGATGCCCCCCTCTTAAAATCACATATTGCAAAAAGTATTTCCGCTGGACTTCATGATGTAAAGGCTATTATGGAAGGAAACCAAAAGCCAAAGACCTTAAAGGAGATGCTCGATGAAGATTAATATTTTTGCAACTGCAACTTTTGAGAAGGAATTTAAACATTTGAAAAAAAAGTATCAATCATTGAATGATGATATTCTGAATTTCGAAAATATGTTGTTGAACAATCCTGATTTAGGAATTGATTTGGGTGGTGGTTTGCGAAAAATTCGAATTTCTGTTAAATCAAAAAACAAGGGGAAAAGTGGTGGTGCAAGAGTTATTACGTATAATATTATTGTAAGCGTTTTTGAGAAAAACATTTTCCTGCTTACGATATATGATAAAAGCGAAAAGGAAAATATTACCCCAGTTGAAATTAAGCAAATTCTTGCTGAATGCGGATTTTAATTATAATTATTCTAAATTTATTTTCTCCCTTACATATTCTCCCTGCGCAATTTTATATGCCGAAATAAATGTGAGTTTGGTGATTTCTTCAAACAAAACGCCATTCAATGTTTCAGGAGTATCGGATAATTGATGCAAATGTTCATAACTTTTAGTACTTACAACATAAGCACCGGGAATTCCTTTTTTATGAAAAGCCCCAAGATCCGCGCCACCACCTGCCCACGTGCGAGAAACCATTTTGTTAAAATAAAGTGAATCTTGTGTGTGAATAAAATTCCATAATTGCGGTGCACTTTTACCATTGCCTATTTGAATGCTGTCACCATAGCCCATGCAATCAAGATTAAACATAGCAACCACACTATCAATAGGCACGGGAAAATGATCGGCACAGTATTCCGAACCCATTAAACCTTGTTCCTCGCTGGCAAAGAGCACGAAAATTACCGAACGCTTTGGCTTGATATTGCTAAGCGAAAAAGCTTTTGCCATTTCTAATACGGCTGAAGAGCCCGACGCATTGTCGTTTGCGCCTGGAAAATAAATTTTGCCACCCTGACTTCCTACATGATCGAGATGTGCACTAATAACGATGTATTGATTTTTTAATAATGAATCACTTCCTTCAATAAATCCTATGATATTTTCTGTACGAACTTCGGGTTGATAAATGGCGTTAATGTTGAGTTCTGCTGAACTATTTGCATTTATTGAAAAAGGCTTTTTAAGGGAATCGATTTTTGTTTGCAACTGACTTAATGTAAAACCTGATGAAGCAAGCAACTCATTCGCAACATCAATAGAAATATGCAATTGAGGCATACCTTCCTGCTGGTTTCCTTTGCCGTGTAATGTGCTTCCTATGGGCTGTTGTGGCTTTTGATCATTTGGAAGCGAAACATACAAAACTCCCAGTGCTCTGTGTTGTTTGGCAAAAAGTCCTTTGGTTCTTTCGTAAGCATTTGGCCAAGCGCTACTATCAAGCTTCCACGAAGGATTTTGTTTAAACATCATCACAATTTTGTTGCGAACATCCACATATTTGTAGTCATCATAACCTGCATCAGGAAGATAAATACCATATCCGCAAAACACAACTGGTGCATTTATTTTTCCTGAACCGGTGAAACCCTTGCAAACAAAGTCTTTGCCGAGCTTATATTCCTTCAAAGTTTTTCCGTTTTCGGTTTTGTTGAAAATACAAGGTGATACAATTTCATTTCCTTCAACATTAAAAAACTGATAATAGGAGCTGTCTCCAAGTGGTTTCAATCCAATTTTTTGAAATTCTGAAGCCATATATCCTGCTGCTTTTTCATAACCGGCAGTTCCCGGATTACGTCCGTCGAATTCTTTAGAAGCAAGAATTGTAACGGTTTTAAGCAGGTTCTCTTTTTTAATAAAATCAGAATTGCCATAATTCTGGGCTGGCACTGAAACAGAAAACATTCCTACTACAGCATATATAACAATGATTCTGGCGCAGCGGAATGTTTTCATTTATTGCTTAAAATTAAAAAGGTTTCACTTTCGGGAAATCGTATTTAAACTGTGTCTTTCTTGGCTTTTCAAGAATGTAGGAAAGAAAATCAGAATAAACATCAGTAAATGAAAACTCTTCATTTGAATAGTAATCATCGTGAAGCGGCCGGTTTCCAATTTGTCCCATATCAATTGAAGAAGTATTATATTCTTCAAGTTCAGGATAGTTAACAATTTTGTTTAACACCGGCATTTGCCCGTATTGTCCTCGCAGGAGTAAATCTGTTACTTTGTCGGCAAGAGCCATGGTCAATCTGCGATCGTATTCGCTGCATGCACCTGCACGTGGATAATATCCGGTAATCTGTGCACGAGCTTCGAGGCCAAGTTTTTGAGTAATTTCAGAAGCAATAACTCCGCTGATGCCACCAAAGCGTGGGTGACCATATTCGTCGGTTTCAGAACTGGCATAAACTACATCAACTTTATCTTTTGCTTCATCGTACCAGCGAACTCCTTCCGAAACAGCAATCACTATTGATTTCCTTGGAGAATTTGTGTAAACTTCTTTAACTTTTTCGAAAAATTGTTCTTTACGACCTTTATTGATTTCAACTTCAGGAATAAGCGAAATTTCAGCTCCGCCATAAAATGCACCACCTGTAAGCCAACCAGCATCACGACCCATAACTTCGAGTACTACTATTCGCGAGTGAGAGTCTGCAGTTGTTCTCATTCTGTCAGCAAAACTCATTACTGAATATACTGCAGAAGGAAATCCAGGGCACATAACGGCTTCAATTTCTTTGCCATTGTAATTGTGCATTGTGCGTGTACGTAAGTCATTGTCGATTGTTTTTGGGAATCCAATAACAGGGATTCCTTCAGTTTCGTAAAGTTTTTTTGCAGCACCATTGGTATCATCACCGCCAATAGAAACTAAAAAATCAATTTTGTAGCGTTGCAGGTTCTGAAGAATCTGAGGAACTCTATTTTCTGGATTTTTTTTGCTTGGAAAAGGATTGGTCCTGCTCGAAAGTAAAGCTGTTCCACCATGCAAACCATCATAAGGCTGATTCGTAAGATCGAGTATATCACCATCTCCCAGTAGGCCTTTCCAGCCTCTGCGAATGCCATAAACATTGAATCCCAGCAATGCTGCTCTGTTTCTTACGGATTCAATACTCGAATTTAATGCAGGTGTGTCTCCACCACCCGTTAGAATTGCTAATGTTTTTCCACTGAAAGGTTTATTGGGATTATTCATGATTTCAAATTATTAATAAAATACAAATGTATAAAAAAGATATTATTTTTTGTCAACTGGCTCATAAAGATCTATTCTCATATCATCAATGTAAATTGGGCTTTTACCACGCAGCCAGAAATAGGTTGATAAATAATCAGTTTTAAGTCTGGCTTCTGGTGTCATATAATCCAGAACTACCTTATTCCATTTGTTGGTTTCCAGATTGGCAGGACCCAAGTCGTTAATGGTGTATTTGTAATTCCATTCATTATGCATAAATGTTGCAACCATTGATGCCGGATTGCTTTTAAAATCAACAGAACAATATACATAAGCGCTCACTCTTACCCATGCATATTCTTTATCGGTAAGAGATTGATAAGTTCTTTTGTATGATGGCGAAAAAACGTTTGTAGAGTCAATTCGGAGTGAGTATTTTCCCGAATGAGAATATGTTGTATCGCGGTATCCTGCAAATTCTGTTTCAGTAGAATCTTCGTAATCAAAAATGGCTAATTTTGTATGATTGAAACTTGATATGTCAGGCATTTTTTCAATTCCATCGTATGACCGGCTAACAAGCAAATAATTCAGATCATCTTCCTTAATTTTTGTTTTTAAAAATACCTTCCAATAGTATTTTTTTGTCATGCGCGAAGTGTGAATAATTCCATCATTTATTTGCCATGTCTGAAAAATATTAAGGAAAAGGAAAAAGCAACATAGAACAATTGTAATAATTTTTCGAAACATTTTTCCAAGAACTGCTCTGTAAATAAAAAAGCCTAACGGAACAGCCATTATTGCCATGGATTGCACAAGTGCTCTTTGCCCAAAACTATCGGCATACCACCAGCACGACCAACTGGATACTATGTATAAGTTCAGAATAAAGAATACAAAAAATGCCCAGAAAATTTCCTTTTTAAGTTTGTATAAAGAATAAAATCCAAGAGTAGCAAGTATCATCATTGGAGTGTAGATATACCAACCTTTACGAAAACTGAATAAAACCTGTGTGATGTAAGGATTTAAAAATTCAAAACCTTCTCCGGGATTATTATAGCTCATGTATAAGTACTTCCCAGTAATCCATTTAAAATACAGTAGCTGTGGTAAGCCAATCAGGAAAATAATTGTTCCGAACAATACTATCTGCTTCCACTTTCCGAGTAAAAGTTTAAACTTTAATTTTAAACTCTGTTTATCATAAACCCCCCAGAGCAATGGAGTAACAAGACAAACGGCTTCTGAAGGTCTGCTGAGAATTGCTAGGCCCGACATTATCGCAATAATAATTATATGTTTTGTTTTATAACTTTCGTGCCACTTGATAATGTAAAAAAGCAGAACCGCATATAGTGCAAAAATATAATTATGCGACATGGTGTTTGAATACCCCGCATTATGAAGGTAATTGGTTCCTAAAACAAGAAGAATAAGTGTAATAAATGTAATGCTTTCGTTAAAGAATTTGCGAAGTACTTTTCTGCTGAAAACAATGCCAATTATTGAATAAACATAACTTCCAAAATGAAGGGATAACTGGTATGGTCTGGAAAATCCATCAGTAGGAAATCCGCCCAAAAGTGCAATAATATGACCAATAAGAAATGATGGTAAATATAAAATGGCCATTCCCATTGGATATTTGTCAAGCCAAAGACCGCCATCAACCTGATAAGCCTGATAGAACGTGGCCGTACTGCTGTACTTTGCAATAATTGCCTGAATTACATCAACATTCTTCATGCCCAAATCGTGATAAATAAAAGTAAGTGGCAGATAAAGATAATACCCGAAAACATCCCATGCTATAGGGTTTTTAGGAATATTTGTTGAAACGATTAATGCAAGATAAATGCAAAGTCCTACTACTGCATATTGTGATAAAGTCAGATTTTTGAATAACTTCATTGGTATAAATTGAAGTTCAAAAATAGCATTATTCTGATAATATAAAAAGAAAAGAGGCTTACTTAATTTGTAAACCTCTTTTCCACTTTGAAAAATACCAGAAAACTACATGTTAATAACGAAAATTATAAACAAAAATTGTCTGAATTTTTTACCAAATTTTTGCTCTCTTTTCTACAGAAAGGAAAAGTTTATCACTTGCCTTAATGCCAAAAGCTTCATAGAACTCAGGAATGTTAGGCAATACAGCATTTACTCTTGCGTTACCTGGAGAATGAACATCTTCTTTTAAGCGACGCATAAGTTCTTTGTCGCGGATACTCATGCGCCATACTTGTGCAAACGACATAAAGAAGCGCTGATAAGGAGTAAAACCATCAATTTGTTTGGGTTCACCATCTTTTTTAATTACACTTTTTAAGGCGTTCATGGCAACAATAACACCTCCTACATCGGCAATGTTTTCGCCTAATGTAAGCTCTCCGTCAACATGAAGCGTGTCAAGAATTTTGAAATTATTATACTGTTCAATAAGAATTGCAGTCTGTTTGGCGAAATTAACACTGTCTTCTTTTGTCCACCAATCATTCAGATTTCCAAACTTATCGTAAAGACGTCCCTGATCATCAAAGCCGTGAGTCATTTCGTGTCCGATAACTACACCAATTGCACCATAATTAACAGCATCGTCAGCATCTTTACTGAAGAAAGGAGGTTGCAAAATAGCTGCTGGAAATACGATTTCATTCATGTTCGGGCTGTAATAAGCATTTACAGTTTGAGGGCTCATGTGCCATTCGGTGCGGTCAACAGGTTTATTCACTTTTGAAATCATAAACTCAAAATTGAATTTGTCTGCGGCCATCATGTTTTTAACATAAGAATCGCGGTTGACAACAAGTTTTGAATAATCTCTCCATTTATCAGGATAACCAATTTTAACAGTCATTGCATCAAGTTTTGCTATGGCTTGTTTTTTTGTAACGTCTGTCATCCATGATAAATTCTGAATGCGTTCCTTAAGAGATGCTTTTAAATTATTAACCAATTCAAGCATTTTTGTTTTTGATTCAGCAGGAAAATATTTACTGACAAAGACTTTTCCAACAGCTTCGCCGAGTGCGTCGTTGGTTGCATTTAAAATGCGTTTCCAACGTGGCTGCATTTTTGTTTTTCCAGAAAGTGATTTGGAATAAAAATTAAAATTTTCTTCAACAAATTTCGAGCTTAGATACGGCGCTTCTGAATGAATAAGATTCCAGCGGAGATAAATTTTCCAGTCTTCAATTTTTACTTCGCCAATCAGTTTAGCTTGTTTTTCGAAAAACTTCGGCTGACCAACATTTATATCACCGGGTTTTGCAAGACCTATTCCTTCAAAGTATTTTGCCCAGTCGTATCCTTTGTATTTTGTTTTGAGTTCTTCGGGAGTATATTTATTGTAATTGGCAATAGGGTCGCGCAATTCAAGGCGGGTTAGTGATGCTGTAGCAAGTTTTAATTCAATATCAAAAACAGTTTTTGCGGCTTTCTCTGCAATTGTTTTGTCATCGCCCATTAGTTCAAACATGCTTGCAACATGTTTTTTATAAGCTTCTCTAATTTCTTTTGAACGGGCATCAGTGCTGAGATAATAATCTCTGTCAGGCAGGCCAATGCCACCTTGGAACAAGTTGGCAATGATCATTTCACTGTTTTTTTCATCCTGGGCGGCATACACATAGAATAAAGGATAAATTCCATTGCGATGCATATGGGCAATTTCTTTCTGAAGGTCATCATTTGTTTTGATCTTGTCAATCATATCAAATTCACCTTTCAGTGGTGTGATTCCATCTTTTTCAATTTTTGTAGAATCCATTCCAGATGCGTAAAAATCTCCTGTTTGCTTGGTTTCAGAACCTGCTGCTGCCTTTGTGTCTGCTGCTGATTCTTCGAGAATACTTTTTAAATCAGTATAATTCTTGTCCTGAAGTACGTCAAATGCACTGTAGCGACTGAATTCATCAGGAACCGGATGTTTTTTTATCCAGTTTCCGTTTACGTAACTGTAAAAATCGGCTCCCGGGTTTACAGTTTTGTCCATATTGGCAGTATCAATTGCCGGTTCGTTTGTCATGTCTTTTTTATTTTTGCCTGAACATCCCGCAAACAAAAGTATTGCAATTACAGATATGAAAGCGGCAGTTTTTGAAATTTTTAAACAGTTCATAGAAATTAAATTTTAGTAATCAAAAGTATTGTGATTTAATTTAGCGATCTATATGAAATTTTGTTTTTGAGACCGATCAATAATTTATTTCGATGAATTGTTGAAAACTGCAAATATTCGTAAAGGTTTTGCAAATGGACTTTTGAAATTTATTCGTCGTTCACCGTGAAAAAACGTCTACTTACCGAATTCCATTTTCTGATATCATCATATCAGGATAATTTTGTTCCATAAAAATAAAATGTTTAATTTTAAAAATAAAAAATCATGGAAATCGTAAATGAAAATTTCAAAAATCAGCCAAGGCATACGAATATAGCCAAACGACTTGCATTTGGCATAATTCTGATTATTGTTGGCGTTGTTTTTCTTTTGAAGAATAGCGGTGTACTTAGCGAAGAAACCGCAAACGTTATTATATCCTGGCCAATGCTGCTCATAGCAATTGGAGTTGTGGGATTATTTGGAAGCGGAAAGCTGGGAAACATTGTTCTGATTGTGATAGGAGGTTACTTTCTCGCACTTAATCATTTGAATGTTTCGGAAAATTTTTCACATATGTTTTGGCCTGTACTTTTAATAGTTATGGGCGTAATACTGGTATTCAAAGCTCGTTTTTTTTCGCAAAGCCATCGCATCAGCAAAAGTGGTGTAAGCACTGATTACATTGATGAGGTGGCTATATTTGGAGGGAACAATCGTATCATTACTTCTAATAATTTTAAAGGCGGAAAAATAACTTCTATTTTCGGAGGATCCAAAATTGATCTGAGTAATTGCAAACTTGCCGATGGTATTAATGAACTCGAAGTTTCTTCAATATTCGGTGGAACAAGTTTAAAAGTGCCTTCCGACTGGAATATCCAACTTCAGGTAGCCTCCATTTTTGGTGGGTTTGAGGACAAGCGTTATCCGTCGGTTACTGATACATCAAAGACTTTGATCATAAAAGGTGCTGCTATTTTTGGTGGAGGCGATATTAAAAACGGCAGAAACATTTATTAATAG
>JBBQSF010000099.1:0-11900 GCA_038214085.1 Bacteroidales bacterium
AACCAAAAAAATACCCGGATACAAACCAGCATCCAGGTATTTATGATTTTCGGAAATTAGAATTACCGCAAAACAACAATTATTGCATAAATCATTCCTGGAAGCCAGAACAATAAAGTCAGAATAAGATCGATCCAGAATTCAGTTCCAAGTCCTGCTACAAGATATACTGCAAGCGGTGGTAACAAAATAGCCAGTATTAGCAATAATATCTGATCATCTCCGCCATTCACAGCAGTAGTGTTTTTGTGTCCTTTAAAATCAGAAACAGCACGTTTTGCAAACGTCACCGCACTTTTGGCAATTTCTTTTTTCGAAATACTGACAATAGAAACAGCCGATTTCTGCATTTTCGTTTGTACAGGTTCAGAAAAATTGGCTTCATTTGAAACAGAAGCTACTTCTTTTGAAATTTTATTTTCAGGAACAGCTACATCGTGGTTCTGAGCTATTGAAGTAGCATACGATTTTTCCTCTGGGTTCACTTTACTCGCTGGCAATTGCACTTTATCATTGCCCTTGTTAAATTTAGTGTATTTGCGTTGTGCAAAATCATTTGTCTTAATAATTGAACATGATTGAATTACCAAAGCCAGCGACAACAATGCTACAGCCTTAAAAACTATATTCTTTTTCATAATTTTAAATTTTAATTGTTTATACTATTTTGATTCAAGAATCTTTATCAATTCTGAAATTTTTGGTGACAAAATAATTTCTGTTCTTCTGTTTTTTGCTTTTCCTTCTGTAGTTTCGTTTGATGAAACAGGAAAATTATCAGCTCTTCCTGAAGGAATAACTTGTTTGGGATCAACACCGCAGTCTTCTGTAAGAATCCTGACGATTGAAGTCGCACGCATCACACTTAAATCCCAGTTGTCCTTAATTACAGAACCTTTCAACGGAACATTATCGGTATGGCCTTCAATAACAATATCAATATCTTTTTGTTTGGCGAGCACCTCTCCTACTTTCTTAAGAGCTTCTTTTCCTTTGATATCAACGGTTGCGCTACCTGATTTAAATAGAAGTTTTTCAGATAAAGAAACATAAACTTTACCGTCTTTCATTTCCACAGTTAATTCATCACTTGTAAAACCAGTTAAAGCACCTTTTATTTTTGCAAGTAACTGCTCTGTGGCTGCTTTCTGTTTTTCAATGCTGGCTTGCAGTTCAGCTATTTTCTTATTGCTTGCTGTAAGTAAGTCAATTTTTGCCTGTAATTCCGAATTCAGTTTAGTAAGTTCGGTTTCAGAAAGTTCAGTCAATTGCTTTTTCTTTTTATCAAGATCTTTGTATTTTGCTGTCAGACTATCGAACTGTGTATTCAAAATTGTGAATTTAGTAAGCAGGTCAGCATATTCAAGTTCAAGTTTATCCTTGTCCTTAGTAAGTTGTACAAATTTCTTTTTTGCAACACAACCACTTAACAAAGCAGCAGCAGCAATTATTAACATTATTTTTTTCATAGTATTTGATTTTTAATTTATTTTTCTTTTTCAGTATAATTAACAGCTGCTTTAGTCCAGTATTTCATAAAACTGATCACTTTATCCGCATCATAACTTCCTTCTTTTTCAAGCAAAGCAGAATCCTGAGTATGAATCCGTTTGCCGGATCCATCAAGAATTACAATAACAGGAAATCCAAATCGTTGTGGATTATCAAGGGTTTTTAAAACTTCAAGATTTTTGTTCTCTGGACTGTAATTTAAATGAACAAGCACATAATTGTTGCGAAGCAAAGTATCAATAGCAGCATTGTCCTTGCAGAACTTATTAAATCGCAAACACCATGGACACCAGTTTCCACCAATCTGCACAAATACATGTTTCCCGAGAGAATCAGCTATTGCAATAGCCTGAGAAAGTTGTAACTTGGCATCGGCCTGAGGGTTGTATAATTTCTGTTTTTGAGAATAAGCAGATAAAACCCAAATAAATAACAATAAACTTAAAAAATATTTCTTCATATTAATATGTTCTTTACAAAAATACTATTTTTTATCGACTTTGTTCTAATAAGATTTGACATATTATTTCTAACGATACCTTGTTAATTATTATTTGGTATAACTCTTGCAGGAAAAAAAACCTATTCTGATAAAAATGAAAAATCTTTTCTTTCTTTTAGCTTTACTTTCCTTCCAAAACTGCTTTGGTTACATGCTTCCAAGAGATTATTCAAAAAACAATCATGTAAAAATCTCATGCGAAATAATTTCAGGAAATTACATTATTCATTATACGTTTAAAGATAATTTTGAAAAACTGAGAACATTCACAATGACAATGCCTGTTGACCAGACGATAAAAGACATTTCAAAATTCGGCGTTCCCAAGTGGATGTTCAAACCTTATCCTTACGTAAAAAGTGTGATCAGAAAAAGAAATAGAATTATAAAAAAGGGAATGTTCAAAACAGTTGGAAATATCCTTAAACCAGATTATACCGTTGTAGCTGAAACATATTCCATTTACACCAAATCTATTGCAAGTCAGTTTATTCAGTTGCTTATCAAGGAAAAAGCCGACAGCCGAACAAACCGCATAGAAATGGCTATGAAATTTGTGCAGGATATACCATACGGTATTCCGGAAATATCTGATTCTACTTGGGAAACCGGAGGTATGTTTACACCCCCGGAAGTTTTGATTCGGATGTATGGCGATTGCGACTCCAAGGCGATTTTTTTTGTTTCTCTTTTAGAAAATCTAATAGACTCAGGCGATTTACTTATGCTTTTTACTTCCGATAAGCACGCACTTACTGCTATTAAAGGAATTCCGGTAAAAGGTCAAGTTTACATTTTAGTAAACGGGATCAACTATATCATTGCAGATACTTCCGGACCTCAAAGACTCAACTGGGGCGACGATGGGAATAAAAACTTTGATGTGACAGGATATAAAATTGAGACTATAAAAACAATTCAAAAAGGTAATTTGTAAGATTAGTTATTTATAAGCAACATATTGTTAAAAATTCTTAATGTTAAAGGAATAAGTACTAAAAAAGAATTATTTTCGCAGAAAAGTTCAGAAATTTATTCCAGCATTAATGATAACCTTACTTAAAAAAGAAATCCGCAGTTTTTTATCCTCATTAATCGGCTACATTGTAATTACCGTTTTTTTAATTATCAATGGTCTGTTTATTTGGGTTTTCCCTCTCGATTTTAACATACTCGAAAATGGCTATGCTAACCTTGATGGTTTATTTTTACTGGCTCCTTTTGTATTTTTATTTCTAATTCCGGCTATTACAATGCGTATGTTTGCTGAAGAAAAAAGAAGCGGAACCATTGAAATTTTAATGACTAAGCCCATTACTGACCTTCAGGTAATACTGGCAAAATATTTTGCAGGTGTAATTCTTGTAATATTTTCAATTCTTCCCACTTTGATTTATTACATTTCGGTTTACAAGCTGGGGAGTCCTGCGGGAAACCTTGATGCAGGCGGTACTTGGGGTTCATATATTGGATTGTTATTTTTGGGCGCAGTGTTTGTTTCAATAGGTTTGTTCGCATCTGCAATTACCGACAATCAAATTGTATCGTTTTTGGTATCCTTGTTTTTATGTGGATTTCTGTATATGGGATTTGAATTGATTTATACACTTGATATTTTCGGTAGCTTTTCACTATTCATTCAATCTCTTGGTATCAGTGCGCATTACAGTTCAATAAGCCGGGGAGTAATTGACACACGTGATATCCTTTACTTTTTAAGTGTTATCACGATCTTTATTTTATTAAGTAAAATATCTTTAGAAAGCAGAAAATGGTAGAGAAAAAGGTAAAAAAAACCAGCATAAAAAAACAAAACATTATCGGCTTTTTGCTGAGTGTTTTCATTATCATTTTATTGAATATCATTGGAAGTTTTGTTTTTACCCGAATCGACCTTACATCCGAAAAGAGATATACCCTATCTGATGCCACAAAAAAATTAGTAAAAAACCTTGATGATATTGTATATTTCAAAATTTATCTCGATGGCGATTTCCCTGCAGGTTTTAGACGACTGAAAAACGAAACCCGCGAAATGCTTAACCAATTCAGGGCTTATTCTGATAATATCGAATACGAATTTATTAACCCTTCCGAAGGAACAGATAAAAAAGCAATTAAAAACCTGTACCAGCAACTTATTGAAAAAGATCTGCAGCCAACAAATCTTCAGGTTAAAAACGATGAAGGCGGTACTTCACAGCAGATTATTTTTCCGGGAGCAATTGTTACATATAAAGAACGCGAGTTGCCTCTGCAATTGCTGAATTCACAGATCGGCATTGCCCCAGAAGCGGTATTAAACAATTCTATTCAATCGCTTGAATACAATATTGCAAGTGTTATTAAAAAGCTTTCTGTTATTGAAAAACCCAAAATTGCGTTTATCGAAGGTCAGGGCGAACTCGACAAAAATGAAACTGGAAGCATTGCAACATCATTGTCTGAGTATTATTCTGTTGAACGGTTTAAGATAAATCATAAATTAAAAAGTCTTGACAAATTCAAAGTCATAATTATAGCAAAACCCGATTCGGTTTTTGATGAAAAGGATAAATTTATTATTGATCAATATGTGATGAAAGGCGGAAAAATCCTTTGGCTTATTGATCCTGTTTTTGCAAGCATGGATAGTCTTCAAACTGCTAACGAAACCATGGGTATTTCAAGATTGCTCAATATTGAAGACATGCTTTTTAAATACGGAGTTAGATTAAATTACAACCTGATTCAGGATTTAAATGCGATGCCAATTCCCGTAAAAACAGGCAATCTGGGTACTCAGGCACAACTGGATTATATGCCTTGGTATTTCTTTCCACTTATTATGCCTACCGAAAAAAATGCGATTGTTAATAACTTGAATGCTATAAAGTTTGAGTTTGCTAGCTCAATAGATACTTTAAATAATAAAGACATATCAACAACGGTACTTTTAAGCACATCAAAATATTCCAGAACACTTAAAACTCCAGTTTTGATAAGTCTGGAACTGATGCGTAAAAAACCAGAAACAACATTGTTTGATAAATCTGGACTTCCGGTAGCTGTGTTGGTTGAAGGAAAATTCCCTTCTCTTTATAAAAATAGGGTTCCCGAAGAAATTGCCAAAGACAAAGAAATAGATTTCAGGGAATCGAGCGTTGCAACACGCATGATAGTAATTTCTGACGGCGATGTAATAAAGAATCAATTACAAACTTATAACGGAGTATTATATCCATTGCCTCTAGGATACGACAAATACACTAGGGAAACCTTGGGCAACAAAGATTTCATACTTAATTGTGTGGATTATCTCTGCGACGAAACCGGGTTAATCGATGTGAGATCACGTGAACTAAAACTCAGACTTCTTGACAAAACAAAATACACTAGCAACAAACTTTTTTGGCAAATTACCAATACAGCTTTACCTGTTTTCCTGATTTTAGCTTTTGGAATTATTCAGGCAATTATACGCAAAAGAAAATACAGCAAAGCTTAATTTGTTAACTTTGTTCTGTTAAAAAATCATTGTCGAACTCAATATGAAAAAAAACAAATTAATATTCATTGCATCTTTGATTCTTGCAATTGCTGCTGCTTATTTTATCTTTAAAACAACGACAGGTACTTTGTCGAAAAAAAATAGTGATTTTGCAGTAATAGATACAGCAACAATTACAAAGGTATTTCTTGCCGATAAAGCTGACAATAAAGTGCTTCTAAAAAAATCGGAAGCAGGAAAGTGGACTGTTAATGAAAAATATGCTGCGAGTAACGACATGATTAATGTTTTGCTTAAAACAGTAATGCGCCTCGAAGTTAAAGAACCGGTTGCAAAAGCAGCTCGTAATAATGTGGTCAAACGCATTTCAAGTATTGGAACCAAGGTGGAAATATATCAGGATGTTTACCGAATAGACTTTTGGGGAATTAAACTATTTAAACACGAAAAGCTAGTAAAAACATATTACGTTGGCGATGCAACTCAAAACATGAAAGGTACTTATATGATTATTGACAAGTCAGAAGAACCTTATATAATGCATATTCCAGGATTTAACGGATTTCTATCAGCCCGTTACAGTGCATTAGAAATTGACTGGCGCGACCATTCTATTTTTAAACTGCCCTTGAATGATATCAAATCAGTAAAACTAGAGTTTCCTTCAGAACCTGAAAAATCATTTAAAATTGATGCATCTGGCAAAGGCAGCTGGACACTTACTTCATTAAAAGCCAATCAAGTAATTATTGATTTCGACACCGTTAAAGTTATTGATTACATGCTTGGATTTGAAGAAATAAATTATGAATCGATTATTATGGACAATAAACTTCACAATAAAGACTCAATTACAGCAACCATTCCTTTCCATATCATTACAGTTACCGATATTAATAACAAAAGCGAAACAGTTAAAACCTTTCACAAAGCTCCAATAGAAGGCGAAGTAGATATTGATGATACGCCCTCGATGTATGATAAGGACAGACTATTTGCACAATTCAATAATGGGAAAGATTTTGCCCTTATTCAGTTTTACGTTTTTGATAAGATACTAAGGCCAATAAGTTATTTCTTAAAAACCTCAGCTAATAATGATAAAAAGGAAAAATAATTAAAAACATTAGTTTTTTTTAAAAAAACCCTATTTTTGTAAAATAATTAAATAAAATAACGATCATGAAATTTATTGTATCCAGCACATTGTTGCTTAAAAATCTGCAGGCTATTGGCGGAGTTATCAATACCAACAACACCTTACCTATTTTAGATAATTTTCTTTTTGAATTAAGCAACGACAAACTTATTCTTTCGGCTTCCGACCTGGAAACAACCATGACAGCAACTATAACAGTTGACAAATCGGAAAAAACTGGGAGCATTGCTATTCCCGCAAAAATTTTACTTGATATCCTGAAAACCTTTCCAGATATACCAGTTACCTTTTCAATTGATACAAAAATAACTTTTTCAGTAGAATTATCTGCTGGCGAAGGAAAATACAAACTTTCCGGTTATAACGCTGATGAATTTCCACATGCGCCAACAATTGAAAATGCATCAACCGTAATTGTAAAATCTAATGTAATTGCCAAAGCAATAAACAAAACGCTTTTTGCAACAGGAAATGATGAATTACGCCCAGTGATGAATGGGGTGTTTTGCCAGCTTTCTGATGAGAGCCTTACCTTTGTTGCTACTGATGCGCATAAACTAGTTAGATACCGTAGGAATGATGCAAAAGCAGATGAAGCATCTTCTTTTATCTTACCTAAAAAACCTTTGATCCAGCTTAAAAATTTATTAAGCCACGATGATAAAGATGTGAAATTGGAATACAATACCATCAATGCTTTTTTTGAATTTGACAACTTTTCTCTGATATGTAGGCTTATCGACGGAAAATATCCGAATTATGATGCGGTTATTCCCAAGGAAAATCCAAATAAAATGATCGTCGATAGGATTTCTTTCCTAAATTCAATTAAACGTGTTTCTATTTTTTCAAACCAATCGACACATCAGGTACGCTTTAAAATCAGCGGTTTAGAACTTACCTTGTCCGCTGAAGATCTTGATTTTTCAAACGAAGCAAAAGAACGCCTTACATGTCAGTACACCGGAGAAGATATTGAAATCGGCTTCAATTCTAAATTTATTCTCGAAATGATTTCAAATATCGAAAGTGATGAGATTTGTCTCGAACTTTCCGCACCTAACCGCGCAGGTATTTTGTTGCCAATGAATAACGAAAACAAGGATGAGGATATTCTCATGCTCGTTATGCCAGTTATGCTAAACACATAATCATAAACAAATCACACATACATTTATTAAGCAGGTTAATTCCTGCTTTTTTTTTATTTAATCTGGAATATTATTGCATATCGCTGAACTGTCGATATATTTTATAATTTTAGGCATTATTATTGCTATTTTATGCATTTTTTTTACAAATTACAAAACCTTATGCCCTATGAAAAAACTTCTTGTCATTATCATGGCTTTATGTTTTTTGCAGCTCCATGCTCAAGAACTCAAAAGCACCAAAGTAAATGTTTTTAAAAACGGAACCTTTTATATCGTCAAGGAAGGCACTGTTTATCCTAAAAACGGACTACTTTCAATTCCAATCCGCATAACTCCCCTGATGGGAACTTTTTGGATTACCACTACCAAGGATGTAAAAATTTCAAAAATCACTTTCATTTCCGATACTTTAAAAAGCAAAACAAAAGCACAGAATATTCCGGAAATAGTTTTTGCAAACAAAGGAAAAAAAGTAAAAATCGGGTATCAGACGAATGATAAAACGTATAAAGAAATTAGCGGTACTTTGCAAGATTATTTTAAAAGTTCAGGTATGATGAAAGTCAAAACCACTGATGGAAAGACCATTTATACCAGTATTACAAACATTATTGATTTTACTGTTGATGATTCGCCAAATGATTTAATGGAAACAGATTCATTAACTAAATTATGTAAAATTGAGTTTGCCAAAAGTGTTGAGAGTGCTGTTCTTAAAATGGTTTATATGCACAGCGGAATTCAATGGATACCTTCGTACAATATCAAACTTATTAACGATAAGGAACTGCAGATTGAGATGAAAGCTCTTGTTGAAAATTATGCGGAAGATTTTGAAGATGCTGACTTAACACTTACAGTTGGAAACCCGCAAATGTTTTACGGATACAGCTCCGACCCTTCGTTTCAGGATTACCTAACCAGTATTTCAGGATTATACACTTCCAATCGGAATTTTTATGGTTATGGCAATATTGCTCAAACCAATTCTTATGCTGTTCAAACACTTGATAATGCTAGCACTTATGCGGGAACTACCTATGATTACACTGATTATTCAAGTTATACTACAGAAGGTGAAAAAGATAACGATCTGTATATTTACAAAATCGGTAAAGCTTCTTTGAAGAAAAATTCAAAAACAAGTTTTCAGATTTTTTCAAACAATATACCTTACAAAGATGTCTACGAAGTAAATATTTATGATTTTATCAATTACAGTTATAATAGATATGTTACCAATGACCCCGACAAAAAATTTGATGTTTACCACTCATTGAAGCTTACAAATTCCACAACAAACCCATTTACTACAGCTTCTGTTTTTGTTCAGAGTGAAGATCTTCAACCCTTGGCTCAAGATCAGATCAAGTACACTCCTGTAGGAGGAACTATTTCTGTTCAGCTTTCAAAATCAGGTGATGTCGTGATTAAAAACGAAGAAGAAGAATTTAGTAAAACTGAAACTACCAAAAAATATGGAGGAGAAATGTACACTAAAGTAGTTATTAAAGGTACTATAGTTGTTGAAAACCTCCAAGAAAAGAAAATCACTTTATCTGTTAATAAAAACCTAACTGCTGATGTAACTGAAGTAAGCGACAGCGGAAAAATTAAAAAAACAGGAAAATATTATAACCTGAATCCATACACAGAAATTAACTGGGAATTACCTTTAGGTTCAAAAGATAAAAAATCAATAACTTATCAGTACGATGTATGGGTAAGAAGTAAATAAATATTGACTTAAAGATATTTTTTTATTAATTTTGCATATTCTTAGATGAAACATTGCTTTGTTTCGAATAATATTAATAATTAATCTACTAAAAATGAAAGCATTAAAAAACATTTTCAACATTGCATTAATATTTTTATTAATTTCTATTAATGCAAAAGCGCAAAAAATTTATTTTTGTGAGGACTACACAACTGATGGTGATCCAATAGGCGCTGGAGCAGTATGGAATATTAAACCTGAAGGTGGACTGGTATATGTCTTGTACCAAAACGGAAGTACTAAAATAAATCAGGATAAGCTTTATTTATATATAGATAAGCTTACTGATAGCAAATATACTTATGTGGATGTTAAGACGCTTACTCCTGATAAAACCAAAACTTGGTATGTTTACGACTGTGCGTTTTATGACAAAGGAGATTACAGGATAACAATAAAAGATGCTCAATATAAGGAGCTTGCAAAGGAATACACAACTATTAAATTTAAAACCACAACAACAGAAACTGACCCTACAAGTGAATATGACTACTATCTATATTCAAGTGTAAAGACTGGAACCGGCATCAATTCTTCAACTGGTGTATTAGAAGATGAAGCAACTTCATTCCTTATTGACACTCAAAAAGGAAGTTACATCGTTTTTAAAATTGATAATGGTACCAAAAAAATAGGATCAGAAGGACTTATTGTTGACATCTGGAGAAAAAACCCCAAAGGCGATTACGATGAATTTATTGAAACCAAAGAATATGATATTGAATCAACATACAGCTGGGTATATTTTAAATACACTTTTTACAATCCCGGAGATTACAAATTTTCTGTTTATAACAAAAATAGCAATTGGATAAATACTGCTTATGTTACTATAAAAAAGAAATAACAAAATTTATATTATAACAAAAAAGCTGTTTCGTTAAGAAGCAGCTTTTTTTATTAGCAAATCTCTAGCAGATTCGCGGTAGCTGTTCACCGGAAAGCATATCAATAATGCGGTTGCCTCCTACTGAGGTCTGTAACACAACCCTTGCTGCATGTTTTTCAGTAACTTCGCCAATAATAGCGGCATTTTCCCCTGATTCATGATTACGCATAGCTAAAATCACTTTTTCTGCATCTTGAGCAGCTACAACTAACAGTACTTTGCCTTCATTCGCAATATACAAAGGATCAAAGCCAAATACTTCGCATAATCCAAGAACTTCTTCGCTTACAGGAATATTTTCTTCAAATATTTCAATCCCGTAATTTTTATTTTCGGCAAGTTCGCACAAAACCGTAGCAATACCGCCACGTGTAGCATCACGCATAAATTTAACACCGTCGGTTGTTTCAAGAACCTTTGCAATAAGTGAATTCAGCGAAGTGCAATCAGATTGTAGTCCATTTGAAAAATCAATATTTTCGCGTGCTCCAATAATTGTAACGCCATGATCACCAACATTTCCGTTGATGATTATTTTATCACCGGGCTTGATATTGGTACCAAAACTAATGTGTTTGTTTTTTTCGGGCAACTCCCCTATTCCTGAAGTGTTGATAAAAATTTTATCACATTTCCCTTTATTAACAACCTTTGTATCACCGCATACAATTTTTACTCCTGCTTTCTGAGCTTCTTCAGCCATTGATTTTACAATAATTTCGAGCTTGTCGAAAGGAAAGCCTTCTTCTAGAATGTACGATGAAGAAATAAACAAAGGTTTTGCTCCGGCAACTGCAAGATCATTAACGGTTCCACAAACAGCCAATTTGCCTATATTTCCACCGGGGAAAAAAATCGGATCCACAACATAGGAATCTGTTGTGAATGCTATATTTTCAGAAGGAATTTTTAATATTGCAGAATCGGTAGGAAACGAATCTTTAGTTCCAAAATACTTCATGAAAAGTCCGGTTATCAATTCGTGTGTGAGTTTTCCGCCACTACCGTGACCTAAAAGAATGGTATCGTTTTTCATACTCTTAATTTATATCATTTTTTTTGTTTCTTCGAGCGCCTATATGTCCGGTAGTTAAAAAGTAATATTAATTGGAACCGTTGCTTCTTCGACTTCTTGCGAAGATAAATCGGTTGCTTCTTCTCGACTTCGCTCGAAGAAGCGAATTGCATTGTTGAATTGCGGTTCTCGATTGGATTAGAATCATTACCGCGAATATTTATAAAAAGCAGCGCAAGAACCTTCACTCGAAACCATACAGGCACCAATTGGATTTTCTGGAGTACAAGCCTTCGCAAAGAGTTTGCAGTCTTTTGGGGTTTTAAGTCCTTTTAAAATTTCACCGCACAAACAACCTTTTTCCTCAACTGTTGGTTCAATTTCAACTTCAATATTTGA
>JBBQSF010000100.1:0-11678 GCA_038214085.1 Bacteroidales bacterium
ACAGCAGATCACAGAACGCCTCAAAGAAGCCGAGGAAATGATCCCACCGGGACTTACAACACCACAAATGGCGCCGATTTCTTCGGGTCTTGGGGAAATATACCAATATACGCTGCATGTGAAACCCGGCTATGAAAGCAAATACGATGCAATGACGCTTCGCACGGTGCAGGACTGGATTGTTCGCCGCGAATTGCTTGGTACGCCTGGAGTTGCAGATGTTAACAGTTATGGCGGATTTCTTCAACAATACGAAGTAGCTGTAAATCCTGAGAAACTTCGCGCTATGAATGTTACGCTTAAAGAAATTTTTGCTGCACTGGAATGCAACAATGAAAATACCGGCAGCGCTTACATTGAAAAAGATCCTACAGCCTATTTTATAAGGGGTATTGGATTGGTGAACACACTCGAAGATGTTAAAAATATAGCAGTAAAAACCAATACTGCTGGGATTCCGGTTTTAATAGGCGATGTGGCAACCGTTCAGATGGGACATGCGCCCCGTTACGGTGCTTTTGTAGTTGATACTACTGGCGAAGCTGTTGGCGGTGTGGTTATGATGCTGAAAGGCTCAAATGCATCAAAGGTGGTTCAGGACGTGAAAGAACGAATGAAAATAGTACAGAAATCCTTGCCCGAAGGACTCGAAATTGAACCCTATTACGATCGCACAGAACTTGTTGACCGTGCTATTGGTACTGTTTCAAAAAACTTGATCGAAGGCGGATTGATCGTAATTTTTGTATTGGTTCTTTTGCTCGGAAATTTGCGCGCAGGCCTGGTGGTTGCATCGGTAATTCCGCTTTCCATGCTTTTTGCCATTTCACTGATGAATCTTTTTGGGGTCTCGGGAAACCTGATGAGCCTTGGAGCCATAGATTTTGGACTGATTGTGGATGGTGCTGTAATTATTGTGGAAAGTGTGGTGCACCGCATAACGCAAAGCAAATCGCATCACGTAGGTATCAAAAAACTTTCTTCCGCTCAAATGGATATTGAAGTGTACGAATCGGCCAAGCGGATGATGAATTCTGCAACATTCGGACAGATAATTATTCTCATTGTTTATTTACCTATTCTTGTTTTGGTAGGAATTGAAGGAAAAATGTTCCGCCCCATGGCGCAAACGGTGAGTTTTGCTATTCTGGGTGCCATTATTCTTTCGCTTACTTATGTTCCGGTTGCTTCTGCCCTGTTCCTAAGTAAAAAGACCAAATACAAAAAAAATATTTCTGATAAAATTATGTCAGGTATTTCAAGAATAATTGACCCAATGCTCAATTTTGCACTTAAACGCAAGAACTCGGTAGTGATAGCTTCCATTGCATTATTTGCCGGAAGCATACTTTTATTCAATACGCTTGGGGGCGAATTTATTCCAAATCTCGAAGAAGGCGATCTTGCGGCCGGAGTTATGACATTACAAGGCGGTTCGCTTTCGCATACCATCGAAATGGTTGAAAAAGCGAATAAAATACTGATGTCGAAATTTCCCGAAGTAAAACACGCAGTTTGCAAAATTGGAGCGGGAGAAATTCCAACCGATCCAACACCTATGGAAACCGGCGATTATATCATTGTAATGAAAGATAAAAAAGATTGGACAAGTGCCAAAACCCGGGAAGAAATGATTGAAAAAATGCAGAAGGAATTGTCTGTTCTTGCTGGCGTAAAGTTCGAATTTCAGCAACCAATACAAATGCGGTTTAACGAATTTATGTCGGGTGCAAAACAGGATGTGGCTGTGAAAATATTCGGCGATAATTTGGAAATTCTTGCCGAAAAGGCAGAAATGGTTGAAAAACTGATAACACCTGTTGAAGGCGTAACGGATATTAGCGTAGAAAAAGTAACCGGTTCAGGTCAGGTTCAGGTTGTTTACGACCGTAAAAAATTAGCGCATTACGGATTAAATATTGCAGAAGTGAACACCTTGCTGAAAACTGCATTTGCAGGAAATATTGCAGGGGTAGTGTATGACGAAGAAAAACGATTTGATCTGGTTGTTAGGTATGATAAGGACTACCGACAGGACGTTGATTTTATCAAAAATATTTATGTTCCACTAGAAAACGGAAATCAGATTACCCTCGACCAGATTGCTGATGTGTTTATTAAAAACGGAACGGCACAAGTTTCACGCGAGAGTACAAAAAGAAGAATTACCGTAGGATTCAATGTGCGGGGACGAGATGTAGAATCAGTTGTTGACGAAGTGCGTACCAAAATTGAGAAAAAAGTAAAACTGCCTGCGGGATATTATTATGATTACGGCGGACAATTCGAAAATCTTGTAGAAGCAAAAGAACGCCTTTATGTTGCTGTTCCGGTTGCCCTGCTGCTTATTTTTATCTTGCTTTTTTTTACTTTTCATTCCATAAAACAAACATTGCTTATTTATTCTGCTGTTCCGTTTTCGGCAATAGGAGGAATTATCGCATTGTATCTGCGCGACATGAATTTCAGTATTTCCGCCGGTGTGGGTTTTATTGCACTCTTTGGTGTTGCTGTATTAAATGGCATTGTGCTGGTGGCTGAATTTAATCGACTGGAAAAAGAAGAAAATATTTCTGATATATATGAACGCGTAAGAAAAGGAATTCATATTCGCCTTCGACCTATAATAATGACTGCGCTTGTAGCTTCCTTTGGCTTTCTTCCAATGGCTCTTTCATCATCAGCCGGAGCTGAAGTTCAAAAACCTCTCGCCACTGTTGTAATTGGCGGACTAATATCTTCCACATTCCTTACCCTCATTATTCTTCCGGTACTGTATGTTTTGTTTTTCTCAAAACGCAGGAAAAATTTAAAATCTCTTGGTACTGCAACTGTTGGAACAATTGTGGCGCTTCTGTGTTTTGTTATTCCATCGATATCTGATGCACAAACGGTTAAATCTGAAACATATTCTATTGATCAGGCCGTAAACAAAGCACTCGAAAAAAACGGAGAAATAAAAACCGCCGAAATGACCGTGGATATGAACAAAAAGCTTAAATCCGCAGCGTGGAATATCGATAAAACATCTTTAGAATATTCTTATGGACAAACCAATTCGTTTGCAAAGGATAACAATATCAATATCTCTCAATCCATGCAATTCCCATCTGTTTATGTTTATCAAAACAAAATTGCAAATGCGAATATTAAAAGCGCTGAGTATTCGGTACTTCTTTCCAAAGCAAAAATTGTAGCCGATGTTAAACGTTATTATTTTGATCTCGCCTTTTGTTATTCTTCACTGAAACTGTTGAAGTTCCAAGATAGCCTTTACAGTAATTTTCAAAAAGCAGCCGACCTGAAAAACAAAACCGGTGAATCGACTCCGCTTGAAAAGATTACGGCTGAAACCCGCCTCATGGAAATCTCTACCATGAAGCAAACCCTGCGTTCAGATATTATTATTTATAAAAAGAAACTCGCCTCACTGTTAAATCAGACCGCATCAATAGATATTTCTGATTCTTCTTTGATCAAACTTCCTTACATTATCAAGGCTGATAGTATGATAAAAATGGAAAACCCTTTACTCGGCATAGCAAAGCAGCAGATAGATATTTTAAATTATAGTGTTAAGGCTGAAACCGCTGAACTTCTTCCAGATATTTCTGTTGGATATTTCAATCAATCGAACATGGAGCTTTCAACTAACGATCGATTTACCGGTATTTCTGCCGGAATTACGGTTCCGTTGTTTTTTGTTTCCTCAAAATCAAAAATTCAGGCAACAAAAATCAGTAAGGAAATTGCAATGCAAAACCTCGAAAATTTTAGTAAAAGCGCACAAAATGATTACGATGCGTTAGTACAGGAATTTCTCAAAAACAAAGCAGTACTTGATTATTACGAAACCAAAGCGCTTGCTCAATCTGACCTGATTATTTCTTCGGCAGACAAAAGCTACAAAGCAGGAAACATTGGCTATGTGGAATATGTTCAAAGCCTAGATAAGGCAATAGAAATCAAGACATCTTACCTGCAATCACTTCTCGATTACAACAATGCTGTTATTGCTATTGATGAATTAACAGGTAAAATCAACTAAATGAAAAAATTATTAAAATCAACAATCATGAAAAATAAAATAATTGTCCTAGCACTTTTCGGATTCATCTTTGCCTTGGGTTGTGGAAGCAACAACCAGAAAACAGAAGAAGAGCACGAAGTTCTTCCCGAAAATACGTGCGAAATGAATGACGATCAATACAAACTTGCGGGAATTGAACTCGGAAGCTTGGAACAAAAAAATATTGGAAGTATTTTAAAACTCAGTGGTATAATAAATGTTCCTCCGCAAAACCTTGTCACCATTTCGGCAACCATGGGCGGATACATAAAAAGCACCAGTCTTTTGCAGGGAAGTCCTGTTAAAAAAGGACAAGTTCTTGCAGTGATTGAAAACCCTGAATTTATTGAATTGCAACAAAATTATCTGGAGTATAAAAGTCAGTTCGAATATTCCCAAACCGAATATCTGCGGCAAAAAGAACTGTATGAAGGAAATGCAGGTTCAGCAAAAACTTATCAATTGGCACTTTCGGAATATAAAACGCTGAAAGCCAAAGTGAATGCTTACGAACAGAAGCTTGCACTTATTGGAATTATTGCAGGTCAGTTGAAAGAAGAGAACATAGTAAGTGTTGTCAATTTAACTTCCCCGATTAATGGCTACGTTAAAACCGTAAATGTAAACACAGGTAAATATGTTACAGCCACCGATGTTGTTTTTGAAATTATTAACAACGATAAATTAACATTGGAACTCACCATGTTTGAAAAAGATCTGGAAAAAGTTCAGGAAGGACAACAAATCATTTTCACTACCACAAACAATTCAGATATTTCATACAAAGCAACGGTTTACCGTGTGGGTAAAGCAATCAACGAAGATAAAACGGTAAAGGTTTATGCTACTGTTGAAGGTGATTCTAAGAATCTCATTTCCGGAATGTATGTGTCAGCAAAGGTTGAAACTGGCGAAGCTTTGGTTGATGCCCTTCCAAGTGATGCAATTGTTTCGTTCGACGACAAGGATTATATTTTTATTTCGAAAGGAAAACGAAAGGAAGATGACAAAACGGTAAACGACTTTTTAATGGTTGAAATCACCAAAGGAAATACTTCTGGTGGATTTACCCAAGTTACCCTTCCCTCAAAATATACGAATGTTAATAAAACTATTGTGATTAAAGGAGCATACCCTTTACTTGCAGCACTCAAAAATGCAGGTGAAATGAGTTGCTGATTTTGCTAAGCAAACCTGACTATTTTTAAGAGCGAAAAAAATATTCTTTAAAAAATTAACTGCGTACAAAAAAACATATAATTTTGCTGTTGTTATTTGATAAACAACACTCACAACTACTGTAAATATTGATTTTATCGAACAATGCATTTTGTTAATCGAAGCAATATCCCATTAAGGGCAAAAATCTGAATCATGTACAAGATAGAAAAGCATCCCATTATCGCCATTAAAGAAGAAGAAAAACATGTTTTTAACTTTAATGGTAAAAAAGTAACTGGTGAAAAAGGATTTACCATTGCTGCGGCACTTCATCAAGCGGGGTTTCCGGTTCATAGTCATAGCCTCGACAATCGCGAACGCAGCCTTGAATGCGGAATTGGGAAATGTGGCGCATGCGAAATGCTGGTTGATGGTAAAATAAAACGTATTTGCATTACGCTTTGCGACGAAGCAAAAAAAGTCCAGGAAATCCCTAAGGATTATGTTCCTCAAGCAACCAATTACCAAAAGAAGGACGCGCTTAATGTGCACAAAACTACTGTGGTTATTGTTGGTGCTGGGCCTGCAGGTCTTGCCTGCCGCGAAATACTTAACGAACAGGGAATAGCAAACATTGTTGTCGACAGCAATTCCAAAATTGGCGGACAGTTTAACATGCAGACCCACCAGTTTTTCTTTTACGAAAAAGTGAAAAAATACGGCGGTATGCGAGGTTTTGATATTGCTTCGCTTTTAGCAGGTGAAAACCACGATGGAATTTTCCTTGATTGTACAGTATGGGATATTCTCGAACACAACCGTATTGCAGTAAAAAACATGAAGACTCAGGAAATTTTCCTTATTGATACTGAATATTTTGTGGTTGCTGCCGGTGCTGTACCTTTCCTTCCAAGCTTTCATAACGACGATGTTCCCGGAGTATACACAGCTGCGGTGGTACAAAAAATGATGAACATGGAGCTTACGCTACTTGGAAAAAATATTCTTACTGTTGGCGCCGGAAATATCGGATATCTTACCAGTTACCAACTTATGCAGGCAGGTGCTAAAGTTAAAGCCATTGTTGAAGCATTGCCCCACGAAGGTGGCTTTCCGGTTCAGGCAAACCGCGTTCGGCGACTAGGAATTCCTGTAATATTATCGCATCTCATTATTGAAGCAATACCAAACAAAGATAGAACGGGTATTACAGGAGCTGTTATTGCTGAAGCAAAGAATTTTAAACCCATTCTCGGAACAGAAAAAATAATTGATGGAATTGACGCCATCAATGTATGTACCGGATTAATTCCGGACAACGATCTGCTGATTAAAGGACGCGAAATGTTTGGTCTAAAATGTTTTGGAGCAGGCGATGCTATTCGTATTGGCGAAGGTACAAGTGCCGTACTTCGCGGCAAACAAGTTGCTTTCGAAATTCTGGATACAATGGGTAAGAGCTATAACTATGATAATTATCTCGAAGTTTCAAAAGATTACTTTGATTCGCAACAGCATCCTTTAAAAATTATCGAAGAACCTTATATGCCAACCAAAGAACGCATGGCTGAAAAACCTTTCGTTCTTATCGATTGTCTGTATGGCTTTTCGTGTAATCCTTGTGCTTTTGCTTGTCCACACGGAGCCATTACAAAATCATCAACAAGTACAGTTCCTGCCATTGATTTTAACAAATGTATAGGTTGCATGGACTGCGTTTACCAATGCCCTGGTCTTGCAATTTTCGGGTACAACCCCAAAAAAGATACTTTCTTTCTTCCTGTAGAATTTGATATTGCCGATGGCGAAGATGTCTATCTGGTTGATAATAATGCAAACATTCTTGGTGAAGGAAAGATTGACAAGATTCTTCGCAAGAAAAACCTTACACATATTGCACGGGTTAAGGCTTCCGAAATTAAAGCAGATGATTTCACCAAAGTTCGCGGGTTTGTTATTAAAAGAAATTATCCGGATAAGCTGAGATTAAAAGCGTATAAAGAAAAACTTGGCAAGGAAATATATATGTGTCATTGCGATGATGTTACCCTTGATAAAGTTATGAAGGTAATCGGTGACCGCAAATTTATATCAGTTGAAGAAATAAAACATACCACACATCTTGGAATGGGCCCATGTCGTGGAAAACGTTGTTTGCTTCGGCTTCGCCAAAACCTTCGCCCTAAAGGCATTGCACTGGTTGGACATCCTACACCGCGCGCTCCACTTTCAAATCAAATTACTATTGGAGAGCTTTATCCTACCAATATTCATGAAAACATTATAACCGCAACGATAAAAGAAAAACCAAAAAAAATTAAAGTAAAATCATTTATTGCTGGAGGAGGTATTGGTGGAAGCTCGCTTTTCCGCTATCTTTCTGAAGCAGGAATGAAACCTGTGTTAATCAATTTTGGTTTTGGATCTTCGTGGCGAAACATTGCCGGAGGAAGACCTGTTTTTAGTTTACCTGAACTTACAGACATTGCACGCCATAACCTGGAACTTTTCAAAGATCTTTCAAAAAAAGCAGAAATAGACTTCCGCCTGATTAACTATGTTACTTTTGCGCACGATGAGCAAATGCTTAAAACCCTTGAAGATTCAATGGCATGGCAGGATGGTGTAATGCTGAAACCTTCACAGTTTAAAAAAGAAATTTCTCCGTATTTTAATTCAAAAAATAAAAACTACATCGCAGCATTAAAAACAGGCGACTGCTGGCAAGCTACTCCAGGAAAAGTTATTGAAGCTTTAAGGCAAATTGGTATATCAAAGGGCGGTACTTTACTCGAAAACTGCGAATTGATTGATGTTGAAAAATCTGGTAAAACATTTACCATTACAGTAAGAGCCAACAGCAACGAATATATTGAATATGAAACAGATATATTCATTAATGCACTAGGTGGTGAAGCGGATAAATTTGCAAAAAAAGCGGGTATCGAAACAGGATTATATCCCGTAAAACATCAGGCATTTATTACCCGACGTTTGCCAATGCTTGGCGTTAACGGAAATCCATTGGATATGCTTATCGACCGCAGAAAATACAAAGGCTTTGTTGCGGTTTATGGTCAGCAATTGGCAGAAACCGGACAGATTATTGGTTGCGCCTCGCCGCAGATTGAGCCAATGGAAACAGATAAAAATGTAAAATACAACTCCAAAGAGTTTATCGAGATTGTATCTGAAATTTTTGTTGATTGGATTCCGGAAATTTCAGCAGTAGGATTTCAGGCGCTTTGGTCGGGATATTATACCGAACCCCGCATGATCATTGACCCCGAGCTTGGATTATTTGTTGGATTAAGAGGACAAGGCTTTATGCTAGGGCAATATCTTGCAAAATTATATGTGGAAAAATTAACCGGGAAAAAAGTTCCTGATTATTTCAAACGGTTAAGTATTTCTGGCGACGCATTGCTCGAAAAGGCTTTCAAATAGTAATTTAACTGCTTGGTTTCCGGCAATACATCGTTGAAATTTAATTAATTGGCTAAAATTGATAGCTTAATTTTTTTTTATTCAATGAATAATATTACCTTTGCCGACCTTATAAAATTTGATTTGTTTTGGATTATTTGAGTCAGTTTAATATTGAATTTAGTGGCCTGAATGAAGGCACATACAATTATGACTTTTCCATAAGCAAACTGTTCTTTGAAAAATTCGAATTTACCGAACTGAATAATGCTGCTGTTCAGGTTGGTGTAGAAATGCAAAAGCAGCAGGGAATGCTGGTATTTAATTTTTCAATTGAAGGCATTTTGAATTTAACTTGTGACCGTTGTCTGGGACCTTTAGATTTTCCAGTAACAACTGCCCCTGAATTTTATGTGAAATTTGGGAAAGAATCACACGAAGAAAGTGAAAACGTATTTGTGCTTTCTGATGCAGAACACCAGATTAATATTGCACAATACATTTACGAATATATTTTGCTTTGCATTCCCGCCAAAGTTACGCATCCTGATAATAAAAATGGTGAAAGCACATGCGATCGGGAATTTTTAGAACTATTGAAAAAATTTGAACCTGAAATAAAATCAGAAACTGATCCCCGTTGGGAAGCATTGAAAAAACTAAAAGACAATAATAATTAACAATAATAAATTTTGAATTATGGCACATCCGAAACATAAGATTTCAAAAACAAGAAGAGACAAAAGAAGAACCCATTACAAAGCTGTTGCCCCAACTGTTGCAGTTTGTTCAAATTGCGGATCACCCGTTCTTTATCACCGCGTTTGTGGAGAATGTGGATATTACAAAGGAAAGCTTACTATTGAAAAGAAAACAGTAGCTTAATCATGTTAATTTAAAAAGATGAATATCGGTATTGATATTATGGGTGGTGATTTTGCACCAGCTGCTACTATTAGCGGTGCAATCAATGCGCGTAAAGAATTACCTAAAAGCGACCACATATTTTTATTCGGCGACAAGGATATCATTCTTGAAGGGCTTGCTGCCGAAAAAGCTGATCCGGCTGGTTTTGAAATCATTCATGCCGAAGAAACCATAGGAATGGGTGAGCATCCAACAAAAGCTATTTCTCAAAAACCTAATTCCAGTATTTCCATCGGATTTAAATTTTTGAAAAAAAATAAAATCGATGCTTTTACAGGTGCAGGAAATACTGGTGCCATGCTGGTTGGCTCTATTTTTAGCGTCAACACTATTCAGGGCGTTATCAGGCCTTGTATCACATCCACAATTCCAAAAGAAAACGGAAATGTTGGTATTTTGCTTGATGTAGGTGCTGTTCCAGATTGTCGTCCCGATGTACTGTATCAATTTGGAATTCTTGGATCTCTTTATGCACAGTACGTTTACAACATTAAAAATCCCAGAGTTGCCTTGCTGAATATTGGCGAAGAAGAAGAAAAAGGGAACCTCCTCACTCAATCTACATATAGGTTAATGAAGGATACCAAAGACTTTAATTTTGTTGGAAATGTTGAAGGTCGTGATTTATTCGCAGATACTGCAGATGTAATTGTTTGTGATGGCTTTTCAGGAAATATTGCATTAAAACAAATTGAGGAAATTGGTCGCATGATGATCAGACGAGGCTTCTCCGATAACTTTCTTAAACGATTGAATTATGAACTCTATGGTGGCACTCCAATTTTAGGAATCAATTCCACCGTTATGATTGCTCATGGAATTTCAAGCGCAACTGCTATAAAAAATATGATTTTGCTTGCAAAAGATGTCCACAAAGCCAAACTTTCGAAAAAAATTCGTACTGCCATGGCTCATTATATCAATGCAAGGGAAAAAGAAATTAGTTCGTAAAATATAAAAGTATTTTCTAATGTCTAAGGTTAGAGCAGCAATTAAAGGTGTTCATGGTTATTTACCTGAATACATTTTAACCAACGAAGAATTAAGCAAAATGGTTGACACCACTGACGAGTGGATCATGACACGTATTGGTATAAAAGAAAGAAGAATTCTCAAAGGCGAAGGAAAAGGATCTTCCGATCTTGGTGCTGAAGCCGTAAAAGGATTACTTGCTAAAACCGGAACAAGTCCCGAAGAAGTTGAATTATTGATCTGTGCTACCGTTACTCCTGATATGCAATTTCCGGCAACTGCCAATATTATTTGCGACAAAGCGGGAATCAAAAATGCATTTGCATACGATCTTAATGCCGGTTGCTCAGGATTTTTATTTGCACTTGTAACTGCTTCTAAATTTGTTGAAACCGGACAATACAAAAAAGTTATTGTTGTTGGAGCTGAAAAAATGTCGTCAATTACAGATTATACCGACAGAGCAACCTGCCCGATTTTTGGCGATGGCGCAGCAGCAGTACTTCTCGAACCTACTACCGAAGAAGTTGGTATAATGGATTCGATTCTTCGTTCCGATGGAGTTGGAAGAGTTTATTTACATCAGAAAGCCGGTGGTTCTGTAAAACCAGCATCGCATGCAACTATTGATGCCCGCGAACATTTTATTTATCAGGAAGGACAACCTGTTTTTAAATGGGCTGTCTCAAAAATGGCTGACGTTTCTCTCGAAATTATGGAACGCAACAAGCTTACCACTGATAATATTTCCTGGCTTGTGCCACATCAGGCCAACCTGAGAATTATTGATGCAACAGGAAATCGTATGAACTTGCCGAAAGAAAAGGTTATGATTAATATCCAGAAATACGGAAACACTACTGCGGCAACACTTCCGCTATGTCTTTGGGAATGGGAATCGCAACTTAAAAAAGGCGACAATCTTATTCTTGTTGCATTTGGAGCCGGTTTTACTTGGGGATCCATTTATTTAAAATGGGCTTACTGATCTGATTCTGCTTTAATTTTGTCTGCATTCAGACATTTTAAAAAAACAATATGTTGAAAAGAATAGCCACAATATTTCTTCTACTTCTTTTTGTATTCAACATATTTGGTGTATATCTGGCTTTTAAGATAAAGC
>JBBQSF010000101.1:0-11552 GCA_038214085.1 Bacteroidales bacterium
ACCAAGGCTTCTACGGGCAAGAGATTCACAATTCCCATTGCAACTGCAATTCCGCCAAAATATACTCCTATAAAATTTAAAATCCCTGATAATATAACGGCAATTCTAGGTTTAAGGGAATTGGTATAAATTACTGTTGCAACTGCATTTGCTGTATCATGAAATCCATTTATAAACTCAAATGCACAAGCAGCAAGCAAACAAAGGAGCAAAACTATTGTCAGAGAATCACTAAGTCCGAACATATTCAATGGATTTTTTAACCATTCAATGCAAATATGAGAATAAAAATGTAAAAGAAACCAATAAAAGAGAATTTGTTGAAAACTTATACAAAATAATTGCAGTTAATACAAACGAATACCTTTTGATATAAAGGGATATTCATTATTTATTAAAAATTAATATAGCTTTATAGCTTTCCATTTCCAGCGGCCACCCGATAAACTTTTGGCAGTTCCTTTTATCGTTTTTGAATCAACAATTTTGCCTTTGTAAACAGCATATCCATCATTAAAACTAAGGGTAATATGATTTTGTTTCTGAATCCATTTGTCATTGTCTTTTGTTGATTCATTGGGATGGGAATTCAATAACTTACCATCAACAGAAAACTTAATTTCATAATTCCTGTCTCCAAAATGTTTGTTGTGATAGCTTAGTTGCCAAGTAGTTTCAGATATATCAATGCAATTGTTTTTTTGTGCGTTTACCTCGACACAAACTAAAAAAAGAAAACAAAATAAAATTCCAGAAATAAATAATTTCATTTTCATATTAATTTACTTTTCTTCATTCATAAATGCTTCAGGAATTGCATTCACAATATCTCCGGCAATTAGCGACTCTTCCCCCTTATATGATTTTGCAATATCTCCAGCTAATCCATGCAAATATGTTCCAATAATTGCTGAATCGAGCGATGAATAACCGCGTGCTTTCAGTCCCAAAATAATTCCCGTAAGTACATCTCCGCTCCCACCGGTTGCCATTCCAGGATTTCCAGAAGAATTAAAAAACAATTTTCCATCGGGCGTACTAATAGTTGAATTTGCTCCTTTATAAATAATATAGCAATGATATTTAATCGAATATTCTTTCTGAAGCAAGAGACGATGGAAATCATTTTCGGGTTTTCCAAACATTCGGTCAAACTCTTTTGGATGCGGAGTCAGAATGCTGTCTTTGGGTAAAAATGCGAGCCAAGTCTTGTTTTCACTCAGAATATTCAATGCATCAGCATCAATTATTAATGGAACGGGGGAATTCTGGATCAGAAATTTAATAGTTTTCTGCGTTTGAATGTTTTTTGCAATTCCAGGTCCGATTGCAATAGCATTAAAAAGGGATAGTTCAGGAAGTTCAGTAATATACTTATCATTTTCATCCACACTCACCATGGCTTCAGGAACGGAATTCTGAATAATCGGATATCCGCATTCAGGAACATGAACACTTAGTAATCCAGCACCAGACCTCATACATGCCTTTGCAGCAAGAACAGCTGCACCCATTTTGCCATAAGATCCGGCAAGAAGCAATGCATGTCCGAAATTTCCTTTATGTGCGAACTTACTCCTTGGCAACAAAAGACTCTGGAAAAATTTATTGTCGATATAAAAGTTCTGACTTACGGTTTGTTCAATAAATTCATTGCTAAGACCAATATCCAAAACAACCCATTCTCCAGTAAAAATATAACTTGACGGGAGCAAAAATGCAAGCTTTGGCATCTGAAAAGTGAGCGTGATGTCGGCATTTACAATATTTTGACAAGATTCAGTATTTGTATCGCAAAACAACCCAGATGGAACATCAATGCTAATTACAAATGCTTTAGATTTGTTAATAATCTGAATAGCTTCTGCGGCAATTCCTTCAGGCGATTTGCTCAGTCCTGTTCCGAATATAGAATCAATAATAAATGCATTTTCTTCTATCTCAGGAAAATTTTCAGCCCTGCTTACATAACTTATTTTTGCATCCGGAAACTGAAGAAATAACTTTTCGTTGGCTTCAAAATCAAGAGATTTATTTTCAGAAAACTTAATAACGATAGGAAATACATTAAATCTATTTTGTAAAAGTAAACGGGAAATTACGAGACCATCTCCCCCGTTATTTCCCGTTCCGCAAAATACATAAAACTTATTTTGCTTATCGAATCGTTGGCTTATCCAATTAAAACATTCATTTGCTGCTCTTTCCATAAGCGATAGCGACGAGATAGGCTCGTTTGCTATCGTGTAAGCATCAACTTCACGTATCTGGGCCGCAGATAAAATCTTCAAAGCAATTGATCTGGTTTTAATAATGCATTTGTCCCCATGGCATACTGGAGAACATAGCACCTACAAATGCAATTACAACAATAACATAAATAAGGAAAAGTGCTGACAATATCAAACCGATAATAGCACATATTTTTCCTGCTTTCATATTGTTTATTGAAGATAATGAATAAACTCCGGGATTTTGGGTAAGCAATGTGTTTGCCTTTGAAGAAAGCGACATTGCAATAATTCCGAGAACTATCCCTATAATTCCGTATCCCCAGCAAAAAACAATTGATAAAATGCCGAGTACCAATACTCCCGTTGAATTTGGTAAAGGTGGCTGAACAAAATAACCTTGTTGATTTGGATTGGGGTTTGTGTAATTTGGAGGAGGAGTTTGGTTGTAGTTTTGGTCTTGCATAAAGTTTAATTATTAAAGTGTTAGTAAATTGTAAATGTAATTGATAACAATAATTGATGTTGTAAAAATAAATGAAATTTTTAAATAAATTGCACCATTTTTAAATTTAAATTTAAGTTGAATTATCAGCATTGCAATCATCAGAAAAATAGGAATAAGCGGAGGGTATGCTTTAAGGCTTTCAAACAAATTGCCTTTAAGAAGTTCTATTATTGCTCGCTGCATCCCGCATCCGGGACATGGAATGCCAAGATATTTTTTATAATAACATGGGAGCATGTGGCTTTCGAGCCATTCAATTAGTGCATTCATCAGGTGCAAAATTAATATGTTTATGATGCAAAACAAAAATGTATTTTTGTAAAACATGAAGTGGAAATTTTCCAATAAATTAAAAGGAACAAAACGCAAGTCGCTATTCGAATGGATGAAGGCCTTGCTGGTTGCGATATCCCTACTGATAATTCTGAATATTTTAGTATTTGAAACTTATTCTATTCCGGGAACATCAATGGAAAAAACACTTATTGCCGGAGACTATATTTATGTAAACAAGCTCAGTATTGGCGCCCGCATCCCCATTTCTCCATTGGCAGTGCCATATACCAATATATACAGTGATGCTGTTTTATTGCCTTATATGCGAATACCAGGATATTGTAGCATTAAAAACAATGATGTAATTGTGTTTAATTATCCGCTTGAGGATGAAAAGCCTATCGACAGGCGCACACCATTTATCAAGCGATGTGTGGCTATTCCTGGCGATACATTTAATATAATAGATGGTTCAGTTTTTATTAATAACAAAGAGCTTAATGCAAACGAGAACATAGAATTCAACTATTTTTTGAAAACAAATGGGCAAATGTTTGATGAGGATTTTTTTGAAAAATATGACATCAGCGAAGGCGGACCTGTAATGGATTTGAACTCATACAATATTACATTGACTAAGAAAAATGCTGAATTGATTTCAAAACTGCCTAACGTAACCAAATGCGAAAAAATGATTGAGGACAGTGGTTTGTATTCCGATTATCTTTTCCCTTCATCATTTTATTACCCTTGGAACATGGATAACTACGGCCCATTGGTTGTCCCTAAAAAAAACGAGTCAGTTATTTTAAACAAAACTTCTTTGCCACTTTATTACAGGATCATTAAGATTTATGAAAAAAATAATCTTACTGTAAAAAATGACTCCTGCTTTATTGATGGGTTGTATGCAAAAAGCTATACATTTAAAATGAATTATTATTTTATGCTGGGCGATAACCGACACAATTCATCCGATTCGCGCATGTGGGGTTTTGTTCCGGAAGATCATATCATTGGAAAGGCAGTATTTATAATAGCTTCAGTAGATAAAGGCAAAAAAATGCTTAACAGATTCAGGTGGAACAGATTTTTGAAAGGTGTTAAATAGATACACAAAATGGCATTTTATAATACTCCTAAAAAATCAGGTTTACTGTTGTATTCAAAATATTGTTTTCATCCTATTTTCTATTTATATTTGATTTTTTCTATTTCTCATTAACATGATTCTCGCCACGTCATACTTCCCTCCTATCAGTTATGTTGCAAAATTTTTCGGCAATGATGTTATTATTGACATTCATGAACATTACATAAAACAAACGTACCGAAACAGGTGTGAAATTCTGGCAGCAAATGGTTCATTATTTTTGTCGGTTCCCGTTAGTAAAGGCAGTCTGCATAAGCCTTGCAGTAAAGATATTTTAATTGATTACAGCAAACCCTGGCAAAAAATTCATTGGCGTTCCATTGAATCGGCATACAATAATTCGCCATTCTTTTTATATTACAAAGATCAGGTGGAAGAATGTGTTTTTTCAAATCACAAATTTGTTAGCGACCTGAATCAGCAAATTCTGGAAATGATTTTTAAACAATTGCAATTAAAAATAGATGTTCGTTATTCCGAAAATTATATTGATCCGGGAACTGACGATGATTTCAGGAATTCAATTTCTCCAAAAAATAAATCTGGAATAGGTTTTTCCTTTTACCAGCAAGTGTTTTCAGAAAAGCATGGATTCCAAAGCGATTTAAGTATTCTGGATTTGTTGTTTAATATGGGGCCAGATGCTAAGGAATATTTAAGTATTATTACAAAGGATATTCTATCCTAACATGCATCATATTAAGCATTCTCTTCTTGAAAATCTTTTTAATAATAGTGATTTCCTTAAGGGTAATGTCCGCATTAGAAAACTGGTTCTGTTCAATAAGAGAATCAATAATTTTATCAACCATCTGACTTATTGATTTTTCATCAGGTTTTTTCATGCTTCGCGACACAGCTTCAATAGCGTCAGCCATCATAACTACAGCTGTTTCTTTTGAATAAGGAATTGGTCCGTGATATGTAAAAACGCTTTCATCAACATCCTGATCCGGATTGTTTTTTAAATACTGATTGTAAAAATAAACTGTTTTTTTTGTTCCATGATGGGTACGGATAAAGTCGATAATTATGTCAGGAATACCATGTCGTTTGGCAATCTCAATACCTTTACTAACATGACTTATAATAATGGCAGCGCTCTCCTCAGAATTCAACTCGTTGTGCGGATTCATTTCCGTAAACTGATTTTCGGTAAAATACATAGGCATTTCCATTTTGCCAATATCGTGATACAAAGCACCAGTGCGGGTTAAAAGTGTATTTCCTCCAATTTCATAAATAGCTTCTTCAGCAATATTTGCTACCTGCATTGAATGCTGCAATGTAGCAGGAGCTTTAATTGACAATTCGCGGAGCAACTTACTGTTGATATCAGAAAGTTCCAGAAGAGAAACATCTGTGGTAAAACCAAAAATACGTTCAAGCAAATAAATGAGCGGATAAGAAAGCAGTACAAGTGCTGAACCGCCAGCAAACATTACAAATATCTGAGAATTCATATTTTCCAGCGTTCCTTCCTGCATCAGCGTCATGCCAATATATGTTGCCGAATATGTTGAAAAAACCAATAATGATGTAATAAAAAATTGTGAACGTTTACGCATGTTTACAACACTTATTATTGCAATTATCCCAGAAATAAGCTGTAACAACACAAACTCAAAACTATTGGGTACAAGAAAACCAATTATTATAATTGTAACAATGTGAACAAACAAAGCAAGGCGCGTATCAAAAAAAGCCCTGATTATAATAGGTGCGATACAGAGAGGTATAATATAAAGGTAAGTAACATTATATTTTATAACTGTGCTGGTGGTTAAAACCATGAGGTAAATAACAAGCAAAACAAGAAACACTTTTCTGCTATCTGCAAAAACTTCTTTACGAAACGATTTGATAAATAACACAAGAACTACAATAGCAATACATACGAGCATAATCTGCCCAAGAAGATACATGAAATAATCTGAAGAATTTCCTAATTTCACTTCATATTCTGTTTGCAGTGAATTAATGATTTGATTTTTTTCGGGAGTAATCAACTCGCCCTTCGAAACAATTCGCTCTCCTTTCTGGATCAATCCGGTAGTTAAGGAAATATTATTTATCAGATCTTCGCGGTATTTTTCGGTAAGCTGATCATCTATCGTCACATTGTACATTAAAGCATTTTCAAGTATTGGCTCGAGCATTTCCTTGTCTATAGCTGGTTTTGAAGCAATACTTGTTTTAACAAATTCAGCAGCAGATTGAAGTGTATAAATATCACTTAGTTGTTTTTCCTGGATTATATTGTTTTTAACAAATGCAAAAACAAAATCATTTTTTTTACTCAGAGTAGAATCGCTCAGCGAAATGATGCCTTTTGAATAAATCGAATCGAGAAGGTTTAGAGCAAATGAAAGGTTTTTTATTTTTTTTGCTTCATTTGTCTCAGGATGCTTTAGTTTCCATTTTTCTTCAAATTCTGCATTAAAAGCCGTAAGTTTTTCTGATACTACTTTTGAATTATATGAATAATATACTTTAGAATCTTCATATACTTGTTTTTTTTCGGCATCAATTAATTCTTTTGATTTATATGTTGAAAAATCGAATGGAGCAATCAGGTCATCATGCATCCATGGTTTACCTTTCTGGAATTCGTATTTGAACTTACCTTGATGAGGAAACTGCAGCACTATAAGTACAATGCTTATAATAAAAAGCAAAGTTTTATTGATGGAAGAATATTTTAACAGCAATTTATTAAGAAAATTCATATTCGATAATTTTCACGAAGTTAAAAAATTTTTAAAAAGATTAGTGATTTATGAAATATTTTGATTTTGGTGTTATTCTGTTTGTCGATTCCAAATTTGATTTAAGATCAATATTAGAAACATTAAACACAAAAATTCAATGGTATAAAATTTACCAATATGTAATTTTTTTTTATCTTTGCTTTATCTTGTCCGTTCAAAGTTGCATCATCGTTAAAGAATTATTTTGCTCAATATTCCTTTAATAGCTTAGAATTTTAACAACCATTAATATCATTACAATGAAAAAAAAAGCATCTAAAATCTTCATGGCAGTCTTAACTTTTTTGTTACTTACTCTCAATTACGGTTGTATGAAAGAAAAACTGACCGATGAAATATTTTATACAAAAATTGCTTACACTTTACAATTGTGCCTGGATGACATATTCAATCAAAATATAGTTGGAAAACCCGCAGGTACATGGAATAATAGTTTTTCCGGACCTATGGGAGGTATTGTTTTGATAACCGGAACCGACAGTTATGCCCCATCCGTGGGTGTTACAACAACAGATTTAACCTTTAATTTACAAAGTATACCCTACACCCATTCTGCTTCCTCAAGCAGCGAAGACTGGACTTCTGATTTAATTTTCACAGGTTCAATAACCTATAAAGGCACTTATTCTAGCAGTCAAATAAATCTTAGCCATCTTGCAAGTAATTTAACTATAAATGGTTCTTTAAAATACAATAAAAAAACAAAAAACATTAACAATTCAGGAGTTGTAACAATAAACAGATCCACTCAAATCAACGGAAATATTTTCGGGAACTCATTTACTTATGGCAATTAACCTTCCTACAGCCTTATTTATTTCTTTCTAAGATGTTGTTTAAATTTTAAAACACAAAATTATTGTGCCCCTATTCTCAATACTTTTTCTATTGTTACGTCGAGACCGCTCCTAGAAATTAATCAATTACAAAATATAAGCGGGTATCGAGAAGCAACAATAGAAAAACTCGAATTGACGGGGCATATAAAAAATTTTATATAAAATTTAACAGTTTCTAAATCAAAAAAAAATAATAGACATTTACTGCTTTTGAATTGAGCCCAAAATGGCTGTTCCCATCAAAGTTATTTTGATTTTCAACTTTTTTCTCACTCTAACAATTATAGATTATCCAAATAATATTTTGTTGCAAGAAATTTAATAAAACAGATTCAATAACAACAATTCAAAATGGAAAGGTTATTTCTTTTCAATCTATGATGATATTTTAGCGCTAATTTTATTTAGGCTAAAAGTATAAATAGAAATCATTAAAAAAATAATTAAAAATATGTTGTAAATATTGACCGATAATTAGTAAAATTGCAAAATATTTCAGAAAGGGAAAAATTATGCGGTATGGAATGTGTAATTTGAGTGTTGTTCCTGTTAGAGCCGAGTCATCAAATCGGAGCGAAATGGTTACTCAATTACTTTTTGGTGAATTATTCGAAATTATTGACAAAACCGACGATTGGGTTTTCATAAAACTTGTGTATGACAATTATCAGGGCTGGATTGATGCAAAACAATATCTGCCATTATATAATGAGACTTTCGAAAAACTAAATGAATGCACACCCAACGTTACTTTGGATATCGTTGAAATTATCCACGATGAAAAACGCGATATGATTTTCCCTATAGTATTGGGGAGTACGCTGCCATTCGTGATCAATAATAATTTTTATATCGAAAATGATAAGTTTTCGTTTGAAGGCAATGTTCGTACATTCCGCGATGCAGTTACACCCGATATTGTTATAGAAAATGCCTTAATGTATCTAGATGCTCCTTACCTATGGGGCGGCCGCTCGCCTTTCGGTATCGATTGTTCAGGATTTGTACAAATGGTTTTTAAATTAAGTGGAATAAGGCTTAAGCGTGATGCCATAGAACAAGCAACTCAGGGTGAAACCATTGATTTTATTAATGAAGCAACGCCAGGTTGTTTGGCCTTTTTTGACAATGAAGAAGAAATGATTACTCATGTTGGAATTATTTTGGAAAACAACCAGATTATTCATTCTTCGGGTCGTGTTCGCATTGACAATATTGACCATCAAGGAATCTACAACAATCAGCTCAAAAAATATACTCACAAGCTACGTCTGATTAAAAAAATTATTTAAAGTTTTATGAAAAAACTTTTTTTTCTGGCTGGAATTACTTCAATAATTCTTGCTCACTCTTGTTTTGCTCAAGATTTCAAAGTAACCAAAGGCTTTGTTAAATCCTATTCAGGAAACATCATTAATGAAAAAGCAGATATAAACCTCCTTATAATCCGCGATTCTGTTGTAAAAGGAACGTATTCACTGCAAAGCAATTCCATTCCGGTTAATGTTTCCGGAAAAATGAAACACAAGAAAGATATTTATCTTAAAGAACTGAGTGAACAAACCGAACGCAATGGCGAATTTATTGGACAACTCACCGATTCAATGTTTCAGGGAAAATATACCGATAAAAAAAACAAAAAGAAAGGCAAATTTAGCTTTAAAGAATTTGCACCAAAGTCAGCAATGGAATTCAATGTATTTTCGCTAAGTGGAGCAAAAAAACTTTATTCATTAGAACATTCCCCAAAGTGCGAATTTCATTTTTCTTTTTTATTCCCAAAAATTTTCACCAATCAGGATGTACTGGACAGTGTTCAGAAAATTATTAAACAAACCTATTTTTACAATGCTGATAACGCTGAAACAGGTATAAATTTTACAGAAAATAATATTAACCCAGAAAAATTGCTTTTGAATCAGGCTGAATTGCTGAGCAAGGAATACTTAAAAACTTATCCTGATTCTATTGATCCAAACTTTTTTTATGGGCCGCAGGACTGGGATTATTATTTCGATATGGCAGTAGTAGAAAACCAAAATAATCTTTTGTCGCTTGTGTTTTCTGTTTATGAATATACCGGAGGTGCTCATGGAAATTACGGAAATGTTTATAAAAATATTGACCTTCGAACCGGCAAATCAATATGGCTGAAGGATTTGTTTATTGAAGGTTACGAAGACTATTTAAACAAAAAAATTACTGAACATATAAAACTGAATTACAAAATTGATGAAAACACTTCATTGATTAATTTTGGATTTTGGGAAGATACCATTGCCGCAAATGATAATTTTTACCTAACTTCTGGCGGCATTGGCTTTTATTTTAATCCCTACGAAATTGCACCCTATTCAATGGGAACAACTGATGTGTTTATTCCTTTTACCGAAATTAGCGGTATTTTGAAAAAAGGGAATTTGTTTTTTTTATTGAATTAATTTTCTAACGATTCAGAGAATTATTAATAGCTGAACATTCATTCTTGCAAAGAAATGATAACTCAAATTAATTTGAGTTTGAAATAACAGCAAGGCAAACTATTATTTTCCTTAACAAATTTTAACGAAGCGACTAACAAATTTTAACGAAAAGATGTTTGGAAAACTTAATTTCATCATATAAATTTGCAGCACTAAAAAATCAGAATATTATGCAAGAAACTATTGATATCAGAGAATTGAACGAAAGAATTCAGAAAGAGAGCTCTTTTGTTGACCTGCTTACCATGGAAATGAACAAAGTGATTATTGGTCAGAAATCAATGATAGAGCGATTGCTGATTGGTTTACTTTCAAACGGACATATCCTGCTCGAGGGTGTTCCTGGTTTAGCTAAAACACTAGCAATAAAAACCCTTGCACAATCGATTAATGCTAAATTTAACCGCATTCAGTTTACGCCGGATTTGTTGCCTGCCGACCTTATTGGCACCATGATTTACAGCCAGAAAAAAGAAGAATTTGTGGTTCGTAAAGGACCAATATTTTCGAATTTTATTCTTGCTGACGAAATAAACCGTTCTCCGGCAAAAGTTCAGAGTGCATTGCTCGAAGCTATGCAGGAACGCCAGGTTACCATTGGGGATCAGACGTTCAAGCTCGACGAACCGTTTTTGGTACTTGCCACCCAAAACCCGATTGAACAGGAAGGAACTTATCCCCTGCCCGAAGCTCAGGTTGACAGGTTCATGCTGAAAATTGTAATTTCCTATCCGAACAAACAGGAAGAAAAACTGATTATTCGTGAAAATTTGCAAGAATCTCTTCCTTCTCCGTCAAAAGTGCTCGAACCTGCTGATATCATTAAAGCCCGCTCAGTAGTTAGGGAAGTTTACATGGACGAAAAAATTGAAAATTACATAACAGATATTGTTTTTGCAACACGGTTTCCTGCAGAAAATAATCTTGCAAAATTTCAAAACCTTATTAGTTACGGCGGCTCACCTCGTGCAAGTATAAATCTTGCTTTAGCTTCAAAAGCATACGCATTCCTAAAACGCAGAGGTTATGTAATTCCTGAGGACGTTAGAGCCGTTGCTCATGATGTGCTGCGTCATCGTATTGGCCTGACTTACGAAGCTGAAGCTGAGAATATCAGAACCGAAGAAATTATCAATGAAATTTTAAACACAATTGAAGTACCTTAGTCCTTGTGATAGTATGTTATTTTGTTATTGTGAGAATAGAGAATATAAATTGAATGAAAACGAAAGAAAACAAGCCTCAAAAAATGACAAAGTATGACTAAAAATGACCATGAATGACTATTAAT
>JBBQSF010000102.1:0-11473 GCA_038214085.1 Bacteroidales bacterium
CGCTGAATGTTTTATCAAATGTTACGGAACAAGAGCCATTCAAAAGCGTAGCTGTTCCCATTGCAGAAATGGTAACATCCGTTGACACACTTCCATAAAGTACAGCCATATTGTCGCTACCAACAGCAGTTCTCTGAGTAGCAGAACTGGTTTCCTGAAGTTGAACAGCAAGACCGTTGGTGAAAATATTTCCATTGGAATACAGACCGTAATCAGCACCCTGAGTATACGTTCCGTAAACATTTCCTTGAATATTGGCACCAAAAAGATCTCCATAAAAACCGCCACCAATAGAGGTTGCAGGGGTATTTATTAATTTTCCTGCACCATTTGCATAGGTTGATGAACCATAAACACCGTAATTTACTGAAGCACTGGATCTGTATCCGAGCGATCCCCAATAAGATCCAAGATTAACAGCACCCAAAACACCACCTGTGCGGCTAAAATCATTATAGGAGAAACCTGCAGTACCAAATGAATATAAATCACCCCAGATGTTATAGCCCACTGCAGCACTATTTGAAATATAAACTCCATAGCCCGATCCATCGTTTTGGGTATCTCTTTCTCTTTGAGCATAACTTGATGATTGACCATCGCCATCAGCAGTTAACTGTAAATGAAAAAAATAATTAGCAGCTTTATTGGAAAAACCAAGTATGCCAAATTGTTCTGAGGAATTCTGTCCATAAACGCCATATCCCGAGCCCCCTAAATAGCCATACAGATTTGCACTACTTTGTCCATATGCGCCATAATTACTACTTCCAAGGTAACCTAATTTATTTGCATCAAATTGACCGTATGCGCCACAACTTGTGCTTCCCAAGTAGCCCAATTTAGCTGCATCAAACTGACCATACGCACCATAGCTAGGGCTGCCCAAATAGCCACTGATAGCTGGCACTGAAAAGTTTTGACCCCAAACAGCATAATCCCTTCCATTTGCAAATAAACCATAGTCTCCCCCAGTTCCGTAATAACTGTAAGACTTACTTGTCACACTATTAACAAAGCAATCCGACGAATTGGCTGTACCATTAGTAAAGCTGGTAATTGCTTTTGTTAAAGTGCTCGAAATATATAATAAACCAAAATAACTTGAATTATTATCATATATATTAAAATTTGATGCCCGATTAGGACTAATTTGGGTTGTATAATCTGTCCATAAATTCCAGTTTGGTGAGTAATGTTGATCATCAATCATATCGGCATTCAGGTTTGTGTTTAAAGTTGTAGAAGCAACACTTAATGGAGATGTACCAGTTGCAATTGTTGACATCAACTGACTTGAGGTAAGTATGTTTCCCACAACGTCTAACATTTGAGTGGGTATTGTTTTATTGATACCCACATAACCTGTTGCATTTTGGATTCTCATGCGAGGCCCTGTACCCATTTCAAAAATTTCAAAATCATCAGTAGAAGGTTCGTTACGAATATTCCATTGAAATAATCCAGCTTTTACAAAGCGTATAGAAGCATCACCGTTTGATGCATCAATATCAACAGTATTATATCCAGCTGTTGATTTTGTAGAAATAGATGTACCCATTGTTGTTTCAAGACATAAAAGGTAGTTTGGCATAGTTGTACCAATTCCCACATTTCCGCTTTCATCAATTACAAGGCGAGTAGCAGACGCAGAATAATCACGGATACTGAATTTTTTATTGCCATCACCACTTGAACTATTTGTGGCCCCTATTACCCAATCTTTATCAGCTGCATCAAAATAAATCGAAGACTCAGTACCTACAATATTTGAAATTTTTAAATTTTGGTCAAGTGCTCCAGATCCGGAAATATGAAGTAAGGTCGAAGGAGTAATGATTCCAATGCCTATATTATCAGTTGTAGGATCTATAGCAAATGTTGCATTGGATGCTCCCCCATTTGCCCAATCAAATATCCGGAATGCATTTGACCCATAAGTTCCCAAAATCCATTTATCTCCTCCTGAAGATTTAAAACTAATATACCCGCTATTTGTTGAGACTGGTTTGTCAATGGAAATAAACGATTGGCCAACACCACTTCCGGAAATAGTAAGTGAAGCAGAGTTATTTCCAACTCCACCTGCTATTAAATTTAATGATGCAATACCCGAAGGATTACGAATATCTAGAGTGGCAGTTGGGGTTGTTGTTCCAATACCTATCAGGGCTCCAGTGTTGTACAAAAAGTTATTTGCAATCCAAGATGCGCCATCGTGACGTAACGTTTGACCTGCAGTGCCAGCAACCAAAGGGCCAGTAACTCCTGTTGGACCGGTTGCTCCGGTTGCGCCATTTGTACCATTGGTTCCTGCCGCACCGGTTGCCCCATTGGTTCCATTTGCTCCTGCTGCTCCTGTTGGGCCAGTTGCACCTATGGCGCCATTCGTTCCATTTGTTCCCCCTGTTCCAGTTGGACCTGTTGGTCCGGTTGCTCCGGAAGTTCCTGCATTATTTGCATACAATGCATAAGGCACTGAAAGTAATTGCGATGCACCTATATTTGTGTAGCTTGTGCCACCTGTTTCGTCCAATTCTGCCTGCAACCAATAATTTCCGCTACTCCATGTTATGGTTGAAAAGGTTCCGCTCAAAACAGTCCCCTGACCCAAAGTAGACGTAAAAAGACCAAATTGATTGGTGGTTGGTGCATGTCTTTCAGAATATACCACAGTTCCTGATGCAGAACCCTGATGAATACTAAGCTTCACACCCAAGGCCTGATTTGCCAGAATTACTCCTGATGAATTTCGGGCTACTGCTTGATAGTTGAAGGCCTGTGGAGCCTGAGCATTAGTAGTACCTAAGAAAAGCAGCAATACCAAAGCACCTAAAATGGTAAAAATTTGTTTTTTCATAATTATTTGTTTTTATTAATACACTAAGTTTATTTTATGGATACTTCTGTCTTTTTTTGAGGCAGTTGATATTTCAAGCATATAAATCCCCTGGCTGTTCGAGCTGATATCGAATTTCTTGTTATTTATTCCCTGAACAGGTGAAATAGTTTCAGTGAGTATGATCTGACCTACCAGATTGTAAATTTTAATTGTCCGGCTTTTTTCATCAGAAGAATTAAAGGAAAGGCTGAATTGTCCAGAAGTTGGATTTGGATATATCAATACTTCACCTGATGGCAATTCATTTTCAGTAATAGAAACAAAAAAATCCTCCGGTTGCTGAAAACCCTGAGTTAGAATGTTTGAAGTTCCGGAAAAAGTTTGAACCATGGTCATTTCTGCTACGGTAAAAGATAAGCTGCCCGATGCTGAAGTATAATATCCTCCCGAGGAGGTAATTACTGTAGGGGTTAATGTTTGGGATTGACTGTTATATGCAATACACAGTAAAATTCCCATAAAAAATAGGGAAGATTTTTTTTTATACGATACGTTTAGTACCTATTAATTTATATTATATAGAAAATATTTTGCTTTTAGAATAAATATTATCAAAGCAAAAATATAAAAATAATTTCTTGAAAAGCAAAATAATTTTCAGAATTCATCTTTAATCGAGTAAACAATAGCTACAATTCAGAATTTGATTTTTTTAATTCATTTAACTTTTGCTACTTTTGTAAAAATAATAACTTAAAAAACACAAATATTTATGGAAGCTGCTATTAAAGACCCTATGCTATCAGAAAAAGCACAACAACTTATTGATCTCGAGAGTAAATACGGAGCTCATAATTATCATCCACTGCCTGTTGTTCTTGCAAAAGGAAACGGTGTTTATGTATGGGATGTTGATGGGAAAAAATATTTTGATTTCCTTTCAGCATACTCTGCTGTAAACCAAGGTCACTGCCACCCAAAAATCATTAATGCAATGAGAGATCAAGCTGAGACTATGACTTTAACTTCTCGTGCCTTTTATAACGACTGCCTTGGCGAATATGAAAAATATGTAACAGAATTCTTTGGTTACGATAAAGTTTTGCCTATGAATACAGGAGCTGAAGCAGATGAAACGGCCATTAAACTTTGCCGTCGTTGGGGTTATGACAAAAAAGGTATTGCTGAAAATCAAGCAAAAATCATTGTTTGCGAAGGAAACTTCCACGGCAGAACCACAACAATCGTTTCATTCTCAACAGATCCCGAATCCTATGGAGGTTTTGGCCCATTCACACCAGGATTTATCACAATACCTTACAATGATCTTCCTGCATTGGAAAATGCACTTCAGGATCCAAATGTTGCAGGTTTTCTTGTTGAACCAATTCAGGGTGAAGCTGGTGTTTTTGTGCCAGACGAAGGATATTTAGCAAAATCGTTCGAACTTTGCAAATCCAAAAATGTTTTATTTATTGCTGATGAAGTTCAAACAGGTATTGCACGTACAGGAAAATTGCTGGCATGCGACCACGAAGGTGTTCATCCTGACATATTAATTTTAGGTAAAGCTTTATCAGGTGGCACATATCCTGTATCAGCAGTATTATCAAATGATGAAATTATGCTTTGCATTAAACCAGGTCAGCATGGTTCTACTTTTGGTGGAAATCCTGTTGCGGCTAAAGTTGCGATAGCAGCTCTTGAAGTTGTTAAAAATGAAGAATTAGCTGATAGAGCTGAAAAAATGGGCGAACTTTTCCGCAGTGAATTACGAAAAATTGAATCGCCAATGATTTCACTGGTACGTGGAAAAGGTTTGTTGAATGCTATGGTTATTAAACCAACGAATGGTAAAGAAGCTTGGGATGTTTGTATAGAAATGAGAAATAATGGTTTATTAGCAAAACCAACGCATGGTGACATTATTCGTTTCGCACCACCATTAGTTATTTCAGAAGGACAAATTATGGAAGCCATTGAAATTATTAAGAAATCAATTTTGGCATTCGAATAAAAAAATAAAATTCGCCAAAAAAAAGAAGCTGATTCAAATTGAATCAGCTTCTTTTTTTTTATTGCAATTGCAAAAAAAATGGTTGTCTACTTATTTTTAATATATATAAGTTTAATATTGTTTTTCCCGGTATCGCGTTCGTCAATTTCAAATTTATTCATGCTTCTGATTAATGGCAACATTTTAGGAAAACCATAATTACGTGGATCAAAATCAGGCTTTTTCTTTAACAATAAATTACCCAATTCGCCCAAGAAAGTCCAGCCGTTTTCGTCAGCTAAATCGGCAATGCTTACGGTAAATAGCTTAATTATTCCGGGGTCAATTTTATTTAAAGGGCTATTTACTGATTTAATAGTTTTTTGTGATACTTTTTCACTTCCAATTTCCGAAGTTGTTTCAATTTCTGGTTTTAAAATTTCAAGGTATATAAACTTATCACAAGCTGTTATAAACGGACTCAAGGTTTTCTTTTCCCCAATTCCAATCACTTTCATTCCAGCTTCCCGCAATCGTGTAGCCAATCGTGTAAAATCGCTGTCGCTCGAAACAATACAAAATCCATCGACTTTTCCCGTGTATAAAATATCCATGGCATCAATTATCAGCGCACTGTCTGATGAATTTTTTCCAGTAGAATAACTGTACTGCTGAATAGGTGTAATTGCGTTGTCCAAAAGAACTTTTTTCCAACCCGAAACAGTAGGCTTAGTCCAATCGGCATAGATTCTTTTAAAAGTAGGAATACCATATTTTGCAATTTCTTCAAACATTTCCTTCACATTTACATAAGGAACATTATCAGCATCAATAAGTACAGCAAGTTTTAGGTCGGTTTTTGTTTCCATATTATCAATTATATGTTTCATGAATTCAGTAATTCACAGGTATAAATGTAGGCTTTTTTTTGAAAGGGCTATATATTGCATACATAAAAAGCTAAAAATAACATAATATATTCAACTCTATTTTATATTAATACTTACCCGACACATTTTAGTAAAAAGCCTGAATTAAGGCGTCTGTCAACTGGCAGATTCCAATAACAAACCCTCTTCAGATAATTCAATAAAAATAACTATTACAAGTAACATTTCTCAAAACATTTCCATTTCGCTGTTCGATTTGAACGGAAAACTTGTATCATTTGATAAAACACAAGTATTGGAATGCAGGAGCATTCTATCAGTTGGCACTCATGAAGCACCAAAAGGTGTCTGTTTTTTAAAATTGGCAATTTTCTCCATTCCTTTTCACTTTACAAAAGTATATGCAATACAAGGCAGAAATTAACATATTTTTTATGTATGTTTGTAATCGCAAATGTATAAGATTGATGAGGCAAATAACAAGAACGTTAGGATGTTTTTTAATTATTATTTCAGGGATACAATCCTTAACTTATTGTCAGAACAAAAAGACAATTGATTCCTTGCGAATATTGGCCGTTAATGAAAAATCAACAAAAGAAAAATCATTATTATATTCCTACATTGCTCAAGAATTCCATTTTAATATTCCCGATTCAGCTATTAAATATTGTTATTACGGTTTGAATTTAGGCAAAAAAGAAAACAACATTACCGATCTGGCTTATTTTCACAATTTTCTAGGTGTTCTCTTTAAAAACATTGGCAGCTACGACAGTGCCGTATTTCATTTTAACAAGGCTATAGAGCTGAACAAACAAGACGATTTTGAAAAAGGAGTTGCTGCCAGCCTTAACAATCTCGGGCAAACCCTCCTGTTAAAAGGAGATTATGATAAAGCACTTAACTGCTACTTCAGTTCATTCGAAATTTTTGAAAAATATAAAGACACGCTAAATATCGGAATTCTGCATTCAAACATTGGAACGTTGTTGTTGAGTATTAATGAATTCGAAGCAGCCGAAGAACATTTTTTATTGTCGCAAAAGCAATATATCATTGCAAAGTCGAAAATTAAGGAAGCATGGGCTTTGTACGATTTGGGAAATTTGAAACTTAAAACTTTAAAATACAAGGAAGCCTTTCTTTACTTTGAAAAAGCAGCAATAATCTGGAAAAAGCATAGCAGAATTAATGAATTCAACAACTGCCTGCTGCGTATTGGTGAAATTTTTATGGAACAAAAACTTTACTCCGAAGCTGAAATATTGTTTTTATCAGCAAAAAAAGGATATACAAAAACCAATAACATTCAGGGGAACTCCGAAAGTCTTATGCTGCTTGGGAAAGCGCAAGGACTACAAAAAAAGTACGACATAGCTATTGTTAATCTGAACAAATCCCTAAGCCTGTCTGATTCTGTTAAATCTATTCAGCTACAGCTAGAAATTTATTATGAATTATATCTAAGTTATAAAAAAAATAAAAAATACGATAGTGCTCTTGTAGCTTTCGAACAATACAAGGACCTGAACGACACTGTTTTTAGCCAGAACAAAAGAAAAATTATGGCCGAATACCAAACCAAACTTGATTTAAGAAACAAAGAAACAATTATTAAAGACCTTGAAGACAAGACACAGAGCCAATTGCTGAAAAACCAAAACATTACTCTGCAAAATCGTCAAAAACAAATGAGTATTTACGGATTGGTCATCGGAATTGTGGTTGCCATCAGTTTTCTTTATATTATTTACAAGCGCAACAAAAAGAACATTGTACTCAACAAAAAACTCACCTTGTCTTTGAGAGAGCGCGAAGTGCTGATTAAAGAAGTTCATCACAGAGTTAAAAATAACCTTCAAATTATTTCCAGTTTGTTAAACCTACAGTCAGAGAAATCAGAAGGTTCTAATCCTTCCGAAATACTGCAGATAAGCCAAAGCAGAATAGAAGCCATGTCAATGATTCACGAAACACTTTACAAGTCGGACAACCTGAGTCAGATCAGTTTCAAACAGTACGTTGAAAACCTGTGCGTTTTTATTGAGAAGTCATTCAATTTAAACGAAAAAGGAATTTTATTACAACAAAATATCTCGCCAATCAATATTGAAATTGATAAACTTGTACCTTGCGGACTTATCATAAATGAATTAGTTACAAACAGTATAAAACATGCTTTTGGCGAGCAACAACAACAAAACAAAACTATAAGTATTAGCTGTTCAAATGAAAACAATTGCGTAACTGTTACTATTGCTGATAACGGGAAAGGTCTTCCTGAAAATTTTGATTTCCGAAAAACGAAATCTCTTGGACTTCGATTGGCAAATGGACTGGCAAAACAACTAAAATCAGAACTTGTAATCGAGAACAAAAAGGGTTTTCATGCTTCATTTGAATTTAAAAACAACTCTAATGACAACTGAAACATCCAAAAAAATCCTCATCATTGAAGATGAATTTTCCATTGCTATGGACATTGAAATGCGTCTTCAGAAAATGGGCTATACTGTTGTGGGAATTGCAAACAGCTACAACGATGCGCTCCCTTTACTCATTGAAGAAGACATTGACATTGCTCTTTTGGATATTAACTTAAATTCAGAAAAATCAGGTATTGATATTGGAAAAGTAATAACCGGAAAATTCAATATTCCTATTGTTTTTGTAACAGCCTATACCGATGCGAAAACGTTTAACAATGCACTGGCAGCAGAACCAATGGGATTTATTACCAAGCCTTTTAAAGATGCAGATTTGCACAACAACATTCAGCTTGCACTTACAAAATTTGCAAAAATATCAGAATCGGCTATCGAATATAAGACTGAAAGTCAGAGTATTTTCATCAAAAACAAAGGCCTGATTCAACAGATCAATATTAAAGAAATACTTTGGGTTAGTGCATTGGACAATTATACAGAAATCCACACTGCTGAGGGCTCTACTCACATTGTTCACGCTTTTTTAAAAGATGTGCTCAACAAACTAGGCGATAATTTTATACGCATTCACCGCTCACATGCCATCGCACTTGAACAGATTACTACTATTGATGACAATGTGGTTTATCTTGGCAATGTTTCGCTTATTATCAGTCAAAACTATCGGAGCGAACTTATTAGCAGAATGAAGCTTCTTTAATTGGTATAATTCTCCTTTCAATTAAATTTTCTTTTCTTAATGCAGGAAATGTACGAGTCTATCGCCTGCAATTTTTTTATAGTGGGTCCAGATTGAAAAACTCACCAACCATAAAAGGCATTTCACCCAGAATTTAGCTTCTTCTACAAATTTCATAATTATTCCCTGTCATTATAATATACTTTAGTTATGAATTTAAAAACCAAAAACCATGAAAGCAAAAAAAATAATATGGGCTATTTTAACCGTAGCAGTATTTTCCGGATCGTCGGTAAAATCACAGGGAAATTTACTAAAAACTGCAAAAGATAAAGCATCAACTGTGGTAAAAAACAATAAAGATACAGACAATAAAACCACAGAAACCACCAGTACTGTAAAACCTGTTAAGATTGCTACATCTGAAATGGAAAGTGGAAAAGGATATTTCTCAACATCTTTTAAACAAAGTGGATACAAAGAAGAAGTAAAAGTTGGCGATGAATTATTTGTTAGGATGTATTTAGGAAAAACCATGATTGATCTTTCAAAAGAAAAAGGAATTCAAGCTGATTATACCGCATATGGTTTTGTAACCGTTTATATCGACGACAAGAAATCATTTACAGCTGGTCCGTATAGTTTTGCTAGCAATTACGCTAAAAGTTGGCTTTACATTGATATTCCTTTAAATATTAACGCCGATTTTGCAGAAAAACTTTCCAGCGATCAATCCATGCTCGAAACAGACCAGGATATTTGGGTTTTCCAGCAATTGTATCAGGATGAGAATATTCCAAAAATGTACACCAAATCAGCAATTAAAAGCATGGCAACAGGTTCACATATTCTGAAAGTTGAGTTTGGACTTGGCGAAAGTAGTTCAACAGAACCAAAAGCAGTCGTATGTACTGGAACTGTAAACGTTGTTGCTGATGCAGAAGGAAGCACAAAATTAGCCATGAACGGTCCAAAATACTTACGTCCTTTAAAAGATACTGAAAAAGGGGAAATTGTATATAATAGCACCTCTTTCATACCTGGTTTAAGTGAACTTACAGCAACATTTAAAATCCCTAACGCTCCTAAATATTATAACGTTAAATGGTGCAAAGCAACCACTTGCGATTACGAAAACGGCAATTTACAGGTTTATGTTTCGTTAGATAATGAACCTTTGGCTTTTTGGACGGCAAGTTTTCAAGGTGCTGATTACAGTTCAGGTAAAAGTTTTGAAATGGTTGTTTTTCCAAAAACAGATGCAGGGCTAGATAATTTTGCATCAGCATTTAACGAGTCAAAACTGTTTAAAGGCGAAAATCCAATTGCTTATTCACTGATAGACAAAGTTTATAGTGGAAATTTAAAAACCGGAAAACATACTTTAAAAATTAAAATATACTCTCAAGAATGCGTTCCTTATGACGCTACATATGAATATCAAGATTATTTTTTCGCACAATGGCCTGCTATAGCTGAAAATACCATTGAAATAAATGTTACTGATGAAGGTAAAAATGCATTAATTAGCAGCAGCACAGCAAAAAAACTTAGCCACGCTTCTGGCGAATGGGTTGCTGTGGATAACAAATTAATTGAATCAAACTCCAAGAGTCCCGACTTTAAGGCCCTTGATGTTGCTACACAAACTGAATGGAAAATTATTAAAAATTCTTTAGGTTCCATTCTTTATCGTCAATGCTTAGCTGATGTAATTTACAAATCAAGCTATGGTTGTCGTACTCAAGTAAATTTAGTAGTTAAAGAAGAATATAGTGGTGGTGGCACTTATGGAAATCCTTACTTTGCTTCTGGAATTGGTTCATCTGAATCTACCGAATTAAGTTCAATTCACTTTCCTGTACCGGAATCAAAAGTAAAATAATTGATCCCCGTAAAATCAGAAATATCCCCCAAAACTCTGGGGGGTATTTCTGATTCTTTGATTAATTATAATATCTTTGAATTAACATATATTAATACCAACAAAATGAAAACAAAAATAATTTATAGTCTTGCCGTAGTTATCCTGCTACTTACATCAGGCTTAGGTAATGCCCAATCACCTCAAGGGTTCAATTATCAGGCTATTGCCAGAAACGCTTCGGGAGTCATTCTTGCCAATCAAGCTATAAGTTTAAAGTTTTCATTGCATGAAGGTAGCGCATCAGGAAATGTTGACTATGCGGAAACGCATACTGTGACTACAAATCAATTCGGTTTATTTGCCGTTATAATAGGACAAGGAACACCTGTTTCTGGAACATTTTCTTCCATTGTATGGAGCACAGGCAATTACTGGCTGCAAACCGAAATGGATCCTTCTGGTGGATCAATATATAGTGATATGGGAAATACGCAGTTACTTACTGTTCCATACGCAATGTACGCCAACTCATCTGGAACATCAGGTGCTACCGGTCCAACAGGCCCTCAGGGAATTCAAGGAACACAAGGAATTGCCGGCACAAATGGAACAACTGGTCCTACGGGGGCAACAGGTATTGCTGGATCTAATGGTACCACGGGCACTCAAGGAATTCAGGGAATTCAGGGAACACAAGGAATTGACGGAACAAATGGAATCACTGGACCTACTGGATCAATTGGATTAAC
>JBBQSF010000103.1:0-11379 GCA_038214085.1 Bacteroidales bacterium
TCTACAAAATCAGAAAAAGCAATAAAAGCTTACGAAAAAGCTGCTGCATATTTTGATCAGTACGATAGCGAAAATGCAATTACCCAACTTGGAATAGCCATTAAAGCTGATGATAAGTTTATTGAAGCCTACCTTTTAATGGGCGATGTGTATTCTGATATGGCTAGCAAATCAAAAGATATGGGTTTGTTTAAAGCGGATATTGTAAAAACAGAAAAAGCTATTTCTGCTTATCGGAATGCTTTGGAAATTGATCCCGATTTTTTTACGAAAACCTATTATAACATTGCCGGCAATGAAATTTCTATTGGTAAATATGCTGATGCTAAAAGCGATCTTGATATTTACCTAAAATCTAAAAACCTTAGTCCAATCAATAAAAAGAAAGCTGAAAACTTATTGAAATCTGCTGAGTTTGGAATAATTGCAATACAAAATCCGATTCCGTTTAATCCCGTGAACATGGGCGACAGCGTGAATTCCGTAAACAATGATTATCTTCCTTCGCTCACTGCCGACGAGCAAACACTTGTTATTACTGTCCGCCGACCACGTGATGCATATACAATAGGCATGAATAAAGATGAAGAAGATTTTTATATAAGCTATTTCAAGGACAGTGTTTGGACTAAATCAGTACCACTTGGACCACCACTCAATACTCATGGAAACGAAGGCGCACAATGCATTTCACCCGACGGGCAGCAAATGTTTTACACAGCATGCAATCGCGATGGTGGTTTTGGAAGTTGTGATATATATTATTCGAAAAAAACCGGCGATAAGTGGGGATTGCCAACAAATTTAGGTCCTGCAGTAAATTCCTCTGGTTGGGATTCTCAGCCTTCCATTTCTGCCGATGGCAAAAACCTCTATTTTACGAGCAACCGTGCTGGAGGCAAAGGTGGAATGGATATATGGATGAGCACCATGGATGATAAAGGCTATTGGCAAAAACCTATTAATCTTGGCGACACCATAAATACAGAAAAAGGTGAGATGGCTCCATTTATTCACCCCGATAATAAAACACTTTATTTTACATCTAATGGTCATCCTGGTCTTGGAGGCTTTGATATTTATTATTCTAAAAAAGATACTGCTGGAATTTTCGGAAAACCCAAAAATATTGGCTATCCCATTAATACGTATGCCGATGAAAGTTACCTTATTGTTAATTCTTATGGCGACAAAGCCTATTTTGCGTCTGATCTGCCCGGTGGTAAAGGTGGATTTGATATTTATTCTTTCGATTTGTACGAAGGTGCCCGTCCCGAAAAAGTTACTTATTTAAAAGGCACAGTTTATAATAGTCAAACAAAAGCCATGCTGGACGCCAAGTTTGAGCTTATAGATCTGAAAACGGGAAAATCAATTTTAGTTTCTTACTCCGACAAAGAAACAGGAGAATTTTTGGTATGCCTTCCTACTGAAAGAGATTATGCGTTGAATGTGTCAAAAGATGGATATTTGTTTTTCTCCGAAAATTTTACACTAAGCGGAATGCATAGTAAAATCAAACCTTATGTAAAAGACATTCCACTGCATCCAATAAAAGTTGGCGAAACTGTTGTGCTGAAAAATATCTTTTTTGATACTGATAAATTTGATTTGAAAACGGAATCTTTTACTGAACTTGAAAATCTCATTTCATTGCTTAAGAAAAACCCCAAAATGAAAATTGAAATTTCTGGACATACTGATAATGTTGGAGCCGAAACTTATAATCAAACGCTGTCGGAAAGTCGTGCAAAATCAGTGTATGACTATCTTGTTAAACAAGGAATTGATAAAATCCGTTTAAGTTACAAAGGTTATGGCGAAAGCAAGCCCATTGATATCAACGACACCGAAGAGGGCAGGGCCAACAACCGAAGAACTGAATTTAAAGTGGTAGAAATGTAAGTATGGATATGGAATTCTATTCATCTTTGAATCTATAAATTCAAAAAACAATTATGAAAAAAATCAATCTATTTTTAGCTTTTGTATTATCAACCCTTTTTATTTATGGACAAAATTATCAGGAAAAAGTTTCTGCTGATTCTGTTCTCATTGATAGCCGAGTTGAATTTTATATTTTTAACGGACCATACGGGGAAAAAGAAAACATGAAAGAACCGGCAATAAAATTTGTGCTTAGTGTTAAAAATAAAGGTTCAAAACCAATTCCGGATTTAGGAGTAACCAACAGGTCTGATTATGTGAATTTTTTCATCAACGATTCTCTGAATAACCCTGTTTCATTATATAACGGGGCTGAAATAATAGGGGAGCATTTAGTTAAGAAGAATGGCACTGATTCTTATACTTGGTGGATTTTCGAAAAAGATGCTTATGCAAAAGAATTTACTGTTCAATGGCAGTATATGAATTTATATACCAAGAAATATAAGGTTGATGTAGCTAAGAAAACGGTTGAATTTGTGAAATAGAAATCTTCTTTTTCATTGCAACCGATTTTGAAAATTACATACTGATTTCTTCTACTGGTCTAATTCCCATTCATTCATTATCTTTGCAAAATGAATGAAAAAATTAAGATTGCTTTTCATACACTGGGTTGTAAACTGAATTTTTCGGAAACTTCTTTTTTGTCTCGTAAATTTAATCCTGATATTTATGAAATTGTTGATTTTAAAGAACAAGCGGATATCTATGTGATCAATACTTGTTTGGTTACTGAACGGGCGGAAAAAAAATCCTGGGCATTTCTTCGTGCTGCTAAACGCCGCAATCCGAAAGCTATAGTTGCTGCTGTGGGTTGCTTTTCCGAAGTTAAGAAACAGGAAGTGCTTGATATCAGCGAAGTGGATGTAGTGCTGGGATCATCAGATAAATTTAATCTTCCCGAAAAAATCAATAACCTTTTGGGCATCAATCAAGATAAGACTATTGAATTAACAAATACAAACGACAATTTTCAAACCCTTTACTCTCTTGGCGATAGAACGCGTTCTTTTTTTAAAATTCAAGATGGATGTGATTATTTTTGCACCTATTGTGCTGTTCCTTTTGCTCGTGGTCGTAGCAGAAGCGATACGGTTGAACATACAGTTAAAGAAGCTCTTAAAATTGCAGATGCAGGCATAAAAGAAATCATTCTTACCGGTGTAAATATTGGTGATTTTGGAAGAAAAAATGGCGAAAACTTTTATAGTCTTCTCTCTGCACTTAACAATGAAAACAAGTTTGAACGGATTCGAATTTCGTCTGTTGAACCAAATTTGCTGACCGATGAAATTATTGAACTGGTTGCCGGCTCAAAAGTGCTGCAACCGCATTTTCATATTCCTCTGCAATCGGGTTCAGACAATGTTTTGAAAGCAATGAAACGCAGATACAATACTGCACTTTTTGCTGAGCGGTTAAAAAAAATAAAACAACTGATGCCCCATTGTTGCATTGCCGTTGACCTAATATCAGGCTTTCCAGGCGAATCGGAAGATGATTTTAGCAATTCAATAGCATTGCTCGAAAGTCTTGATATTTCATATATGCACGTGTTTACTTATTCCGAACGCGAAGGCACACCTGCCGCTCAAATGACTGAAGTGGTTCCACATGCCGTTCGTACTGCTCGCAGCCGTCAATTGATGGCACTTTCCGATCATAAGAAAAAAGAATTCTATCTAAAGAATTCAGGAACAGTTCGCAATGTTCTTTTTGAATCGGACAATGACAAAGGTATGATGAATGGCTTCACCGACAATTATATAAAAGTGAAAACAAAATTCAATTCTGATTTGATCAATCAGATTGTTTCTGTGAAATTATCCGTTTTAGAAAAAGACGTTATATTTGCTGGAGAAATTAATTCATAATTCAACTTACAAAATAGCTCTTAACTAAAAATAGCCCAACTCCTAACTCATAATTCCTAACTCCTAACTCCCAACTCCCAACTCCCAACTCATAACTCATAATTCATAACTCATAACTCATAACTCCCCCCTCATGTACCCAACAATCTCCGATTTTATTAAAGATGTTTTCGGAATAAATTTTCCGCTTCCCATTCAAAGTTTTGGTTTTTTTGTAGCAATTGCTTTTATTATTGCTGCTTATATTGTGCTTGTCGAATTAAAGAGGAAAGAAAAAGAAGGTGTTTTGCAGGCACAGAAAAAGAAAATTCTCGTCGGGAAACCTGCGTCTGCCAATGAATTGGTGATTGCAGCAATTATTGGTTTTTTTGTTGGGTTTAAAGTGTTGGAAATTGGTTTTAATTACGCATCGTTTGCTGGAAATCCACAGCATTTTATTTTTTCTTCCGAAGGGAATTTAATTGGCGGTATTCTGGGCGCTGCACTGGCTGCATATTACCGCTATCGCGAAAAACAAAAAACGAAACTTGAAAAGCCTAAATTAGAAGAGATTACTGTTCACCCTTTCGAACTCACCGGAAATATTATTATGCTAGGTGCTTTGTCTGGAATATTGGGTGCTAAAATATTTCACAACCTCGAAAACATTGATGAATTTGTCAGCGACCCTGTGGGATCATTGCTCTCGTTTAGTGGTCTGACATTTTATGGTGGCCTTATAGTGGCGGCTATCACGATCATTTGGTATGCACGAAAAAATAAAATTCCAGCACTTGTTATTTCTGATATTGCAGCCCCTGCAATTATGATTGCATATGCTGTAGGTCGCATTGGATGCCATGTTGCAGGCGATGGCGATTGGGGAATTGTGAATGAATTGGCTAAGCCCGGTTGGTTGCCTGACTGGCTGTGGGCATACAACTATCCGCACAATGTAATTAATGAAGGCGTTCGCATTGTGGGTTGCGAAGGAAAACATTGCTTTGAATTGGTTCCTCCGGTATTTCCTACTCCGATATATGAAACCATAGTATGTGGCATTTTCTTTGGAATTCTTTGGGCTTTCCGTAAAAAAATGAAAACCGCCGGAATGTTGTTCTTTGTATTCCTTATTATGAACGGGGTAGAACGATTCCTTATTGAATTGATTCGGGTAAATACACAATATCATATTTTTGGTTATGGCATTACACAGGCAGAAATTATTTCTGTTGCCCTTGTAATTGCTGGTGTTTCTGGATTGGTTTGGCTTCGCAGAAAACAAAAAATTCCTGTCGAAAAAATAAAATAAAAAAACAATGGAATTGAACCTCGAAAAAATTTGCAAACAAGTTACCGAACTTACTGCTGAAACTGGAAAATTTCTCCTGCAAAAAGTGAATGAAATCAAACAGAACGATATTCAGGTGAAAGGACTTCATGATTTTGTTACCTATGTAGACCAGGCTTCTGAAAAAATGCTCATTGCAAAGCTTTCAGAAATTCTTCCTGATACAGGTTTTATTGCAGAAGAAAAAACCGTTGCTCATTCTGATCATGAATATCAATGGGTGGTTGATCCTTTAGATGGAACTACCAATTTTATTCATGGCATTCCTTGTTATTCTATTAGTATAGCGCTTTTGCGGAATAATATTCCCATAATTGGTGTTGTTCATGAACTCAATTTAAACGAATGTTTTTATACATGGGAAGGATCTCCTTGTTTTTTAAATGGCAAACAAATCAATGTTTCTGAAATTGATAAAATTGAGGATTCGCTCATTGCAACAGGATTTCCTTACTATGATTATGAACGATTGGAAGAGTACTTAAAACTGTTTCGCTATTTTTTAATGCATTCTCATGGTGTTCGCCGACTTGGTTCAGCTGCTGTTGATCTGGCCTATGTGGCTTGCGGACGTTTTGAAAGTTTTTACGAATATGGACTAAAGCCCTGGGATGTAGCTGCAGGAGCTCTTTTAGTGAAAAATGCAGGTGGCGAAGTTTTTGATTTTTCAGGAGGAAACGATTATATTTTTGGTGCCGAAATTTTATCCTCTAACCATGCTGTTTCTGATGAAATGCTTGAAATAATAAAAACTCAATTTTTTGATGCAAATCATAGCATTGATTCTGAATAAAAACAATCAACTGCACATTTCATAATCCACCTTCAACTCTTTTCTAAGAAAATTAAATTAGGGCATAAATAAAATTGCTTTACAGATTATATTTTAGTATATTTACCATATTATTCGTTAAATTATTCATATAAAAGGAGGAATTATTATGGCAAATACTGTTTCAATTAATGTTAAATGCCCCATCTGTCAAAAATCCTTGATGGATACTGAAAATCCTTTAAACGGTAAACCGAGTATTAAAATCAATATTCAGGGTGGCGGATTAAGAGGCATCATTCGTTTGTGTTCTATTTACGGATGTTATGATCATAAAAGCGACATTGATATTGGAAACATTGAAATCGCAGAATTTTCTTGCCCTCATTGCAATCAAATTCTAAATGTAGCTGAAAAATGTGATCTGTGTAAAGCACCACTGGTAACATTTTTAATGGATGTAGGTGGTAAGGTAAGCATTTGTTCCCGCAAAGGATGTACAAAGCATTTTGTTGCTTTTGAGAATGTGAATGATGAATTGCGAAAATTCTATAACGAATATGGTTTCTGAAATTATTTTGAACAATTTTCACTAGACAATGAACCCATATTCTTGAGTTTAAGTTTAATTTATTTGCTCAAAATGAAGACATCAGGCACTAATTTCTCGCAATTGACTTTCTTGCAAATAAATTAATCATACTTAAAAGTAAGCATCTTGTTCAGGAAAACCGTACCGTCGGGTTCAATAAATTTTAAATAATAATTTCCGGCAGGTATATTAAAATATTGATATTCGTATGATACTGTGTTTATACCTACTTTGTAAGTGTAGTTTTTAATTGTGCTTTTTACTTCAACTCCGGCTTCATTGTAAAGAATAATTGACAACACTTTATCCTTTTTCAATTCAAAAACAACCGAACCTTTCACCTTGCCTTTTTCATATTTAATATATTGGCCTGGAATCTTTTCCTTTTTTCCGGTGGCTTTAAAAACAAAATCCTTCAAAGCCTGCACTTCTGCTTTGTTCTCACTGTAAATATCGCTGGGGTCGTTATTGTCCGAGATTGCCCAAACTGCATTTTGCCCGGCCATGCTCTGATAATTGTTTTTTGAAATTAACTCAGCAACGGCAAGTAAATTTCCTGTAGCTTTTTCGCCAACATTAAAAGTGGTTGTAGGCGAAGGTGCTCTGTTATGCATTTGCGAGCACATTGCATAAATTTCTCTTGTTACCGAAACAGATTTGTTAAGAGTTATAAATTCTTCTCTGGTAACCATCATACGCTGCATGGTGCTGTCGTCTGGCATCATAAATCGACCAGGTTCCAGATGAATTCTTAAATTTTTTCCCGAAATATTCTGCAAGTTTACTTTTAGGCATTTCCCTGTATAAGTAGGGGTGTAGGAATCAGGATTGCTCGTAATTTCGTTGCGTGTGGTGGATAATATAATGTACTTCAGTTTTATTGCCTCCGGAAGAGTTATTGTATCAGCTTTAATTAAAGAATTTGACAACAATAGAAGGCCAAGGATACAAAGTTGTTTTATTTTCATAATACAGGTTTTATTCAAAACGGTTTTTTCTGGGTTTTGGTATAAATTTATGATCTCGGTACTTTAAAGTTTATAAAATAATTATCTTCACAAGAGATATTCACAATCAAATATAAATATTTTTTTCACCTTTGCACCAAATTAAAAGGATTCATGGAAAAGTACTTTTCGTTTTTTCGGAATAATACAATTGGTAACGAACAAAAATTTGTAACGCCTTATGGTGAAAAAACAATGGTATATGCCGATTGGATTGCAAGCGGTAGATTATACAAGCCTATTGAATATCAAATTGCAAATATTTTCGGACCATTTGTAGGCAATACACATTCTGAATCAAGCGAAACAGGAACTTTAATGACAAAATCCTACCAACTTGCTCATAAAAAGATTAAAGAACATGTAAATGCTGGCCCTGCCGATGTTATTATAACTGCTGGAAATGGAATGACTACTGTAATAAACAAACTTCAGCGCATGGTGGGTTTAAAAATTTGCGGAAAAGTCAGTAACCGCAATTGTATTGGCGAAGGTGAGCGCCCTGTAGTATTTATCACACACATGGAACATCATTCTAATCATACATCATGGTTTGAAACTATTGCCGATGTTGTGGTTGTTGAGCCAGGCAAGGATATGAATGTTGATTTGAGAAATCTTGAAAAAGCCTTGATTAAATACAAGTCGCGAAAAGTGAAAATTGGTTCGTTTACTGCTTGCTCAAATGTTACTGGCATTGAAACACCTTACCATAAAATGTCAAAAATAATGCATCGTCATGGTGGAGTGTGCTTTATTGATTTTGCTGCATCTGCGCCTTATGTAGATATGAATATGCATCCCGAAGATCCTGAGGAAAAGCTTGACGCAATTATGTTCTCGCCACATAAGTTTCTTGGCGGTCCCGGTACTTCTGGCGTTTTGGTATTTGATTCTTCCATGTATCATAACGATGCACCTGATCAGCCGGGTGGCGGCACTGTGGACTGGACAAACCCCTGGGGCGAATACAAATATATTTCTGATATCGAAGTGCGCGAAGATGGTGGTACTCCTGGATTTCTGCAAGCAATTCGTACTGCTTTATGCATCGAACTTAAAAACCAGATGGGAGTTGCGAATATAAGTCAAAGAGAAAAACAACTTGTGAAAAAAGCTTTTTTAGGGCTTTCAAAAGTAAAAGGATTGCATATTCTTGCTGAAAACACAACCGAACGTCTTGGAATTTTTAGTTTTTATATTGATAATATTCACTACAATCTTCTTGTAAAAATTCTTAACGATCGCTATGGTATCCAAGTAAGGGGAGGCTGTGCCTGTGCTGGGACTTACGGACATTATCTTCTTGACGTAACTCATAACCAGTCTAGGGAAATTACAGAAAAAATTAATATGGGTGATCTTTCTTCAAAGCCAGGTTGGGTTCGGCTTTCGCTTCATCCTACTATGACCGATGCAGAGTTGGATCTCTTTATAACTGCAATCAATGAAATTGTTGAAAATATTGATAAATGGGAAAAAGATTACTTGTATTCCAATCATACCAATGAATTCAGTCACAAAATTGCACCTTATAATATTGATCAGAAAGTAAAAGAATGGTTTGAATTAAAAAAAGATTAAACCGGCCCGGAACCAGTGATTCTTAACAGTTTTTTTACAGCACTATCCCATATTTTTTTTGCATCGCTGGCATCTTCATCCGTAGCAAAATCAATAATTCTTAGGGCCGTATTGGTAGAAACAGATTCAGTGTCAATTCGGATTTCGAAATAATTATTATATTCTTCCTCAACCCATCGTAAGCGAATGAATTCAAATTCTTTTTTCAGCACAATGCGCGCTTTTTGTTCGTAATCGCCCCAAAAAAAGTGGAAGATATTGTCTTTTAAAACTACTTTGTCAGCAAACCATTCAGAGAAACCTTCGGAAGTACTGATATAACTATACAGCATTCTTGGTGAAGCATTAACAACATATTCAAGAATATATTTGGTTGGGCATGTGTTTTTCATTGGTACTCGGTTAAATTTTATACTTTTGCAACTAATTATTTTGGTAGTGCAATATAATACCAAAAAACCACAAATAGCAAATTTTTTTTTAATGGCATTAATTCATTCATTCGAAACTGGAGGAAATTTTTTGTTTCGTTATAGGGGGCAAATCCCTGTAGTACTTTTTGCTTCTGCTTTTCCAGTAATTTATTTTACAGATTATAGTTTTCTCTCGTACAATATGTATGTTACATTAACTATAGCTTCATCGCTGATTAGCTTTTTAGGTCTGGTCATTCGTTCTTATACCATTGGAACCACGCCAAAAGGAACCTCTGGAAGGAATACGAAGGAGCAGGTTGCTGATTTTTTAAATACTAAAGGTATTTATTCAATTGTCAGGCATCCCTTGTATCTTGGAAACTTTCTGATGTGGTTGGGGCTGTTGATTTTTTGTCTCAATATTTATTATGTTATAATTATTTCTTTATTTTTCTGGCTGTATTATGAACGTATAATGTTTGCCGAAGAACGCTTTCTGGAAAAAAAATATGGTAACGATTACCTGAACTGGTCAAAACAAGTTCCTGCATTTATTCCTTCTTTTTCAAAATTTAAATCTTCAGAAATTCCATTTTCAATAATAACCGTATTGCGTAGAGAATATTCAGGAATTTTGGCTACTGTACTGGGCTTTGCCTATATTGATCAGTTAAGATTTTATTTTCTTACTCAGCATTTCGATTGGAACAGACTTTCAGTTTATGCATTGGCGTTTGCAGCCGTTTTTGCACTTGTTTTACGAACACTTAAACACAGTGGAATGCTTAATGAAGAAGGCCGTTCATAGTTCGAATTTTTATGACATATAGTAAATACAAAGTTTATATTTTCGCCTTGTTGTCAATGCTTTTCTGGGGCTTTTCATTCGTTTGGGTGAAAATTGTTTTTGAACATGGCTATCGACCGATAACAACGATATTTCTTAGGCTGATTCTTTCTTCTATAATATTGTACGTTGTTATAAAATTAATGAAACGATCGCAGAAAATTAAACGAAGTGACTATAAGCAATTTCTGTTGTTGGCTTTGTTTCAGCCTTTTTTTTATTTTTTAGGTGAAAGTTACGGCCTGAGTATGGTTTCTTCAACTGTTGCATCAGTAATTATTGCTACCATTCCTGTTTTTACTCCGATTTTTGCTTATATGTTTATCAGGGAGAAAATTTCTTATGTAAATATTATAGGCCTTTTTATTTCATTTATTGGAATCCTGATGATGGTATTGAATCAGAATTTTTCATTTGATGCATCGCCAAAAGGAATAGCATTATTGTTTTTTGCTGTTGCTTCAGCCATTGCGTATGCAGTAGTTATTAAGAAACTAACTTTTAAATATTCTGCTTTTACTATTATTAAAACCCAGAATATTATAGGCGCTATTTACTTTTTGCCCTTATTCCTAATTTTTGATTATAAACAATTCGTTACTGTTAAACCTGATTTTGAATTGATAGCCGCTATGGTGCAATTGGCAGTTTTTGCATCTTCTGCTGCTTATTTGTTATTTATTCCTGTTGTCAGACAACTCGGGATCAACAAGGCAAATATGTTCACAAATTTTATTCCTGTGTTTACTGCTGTTATTTCCTTTATTTTGTTGTCGGAAAGTTTTAGTCTTAATAAAGTTGCAGGGATACTGATTGTAATTGCTGGAACTTCTTTATCTCAGATTTATAAAATTATTAATAGAATTATCTAAGTACATGACAAAAATTTTACAAGCTTGATAATCAACAATATATGTTAATAACTTAATAATAACTTTTGACGGAAAAATAATTTTAATAACCTGATATTCAGTATCTTAGATGATAAATTCCACATCTAACCCTAA
>JBBQSF010000104.1:0-11244 GCA_038214085.1 Bacteroidales bacterium
AGCAATGACTGCAGCCATCCGAAAAGTTCTTACACTTAATCCAACAGAATTCGACCCAAGAAAATATTTAGGTCCTGCTCGTGATGCATTAAAAGAACTTTACAAACATAAAGTGGTTAATGTTCTTGGTAGCGCTGGACAGGCATGATTCCTTCTACAATAAAATAAAAAAAGCTGCTCTTATTTTAAGAGCAGCTTTTTTTCTATAATTAAATTTGATATTATTGAATAATTATTCTTCCAATAGTATTTGAATTGTTGTCCTTAACTTTTATTGTATACAATCCTTTTGCAAGGTTTGTCAGGTTAAGAGTTTTCAAATAATCACCTGCACTTTTATGGAAGGAATCTGCAAACTGACATTTTCCTGCAATATCATAAACACTAATTTCAAGTTCAGATGCGTCTGAATTGTTGGCTATGATAGTAAAAATACCAGTGTTTGGATTTGGAAATATTGAAACAACATTTGATGTGCTGAAATCATCAATACCTGATGATATTTGAACAGTAAGCGTAAGCGAATCAATGTCGCAGTTATTGCTTGCATATAAAGTTACATTATAAATGCCTGATGCAGCATAAGTATGCGAAGGACTGGCTGAGGTTGAGGTAGCTCCATCACCAAAATTCCATAAATAACTTGTGGCATTTGTAGAAGTATTGGTGCAGTTAACAGTTGAATTAATTGCCACACTTGAAAATGATGCAACCGGCGGAATACACTCATAAATATGAATATCATCAAAGGCTAAGCCTTCCGAGGATAGAAAAAAGCCTCCGTTTAAATGCACTCTTAACTTAACATTTGGAGCACCACCAAGGTTATCAAGTTTGTGTTTTGCTGTAAGCCATCCTGCAGAACTACCTGACCAGCCACCTAGTAGGTTGTTATACCAGTTATTTGGATCACCTGTTGCGCCAATGTTTTGCCATGACAACCCATTATCAGTTGAAACCTGCAAATCCGCGGAGCCTAATATTGATGTCTCATACCAAATACTCATTTCAATGAAAGGATTTTGTAGAGAAGAAAAATCCATGCACGGACTGGTGACAAAAGAATTTTCGTTTGCATTGTGGTTTCCGGTTAAACTCGTAACCCAGCTTTTTGTTCCTGAAGCTGCTGTATTGATAATAGGTTTTGCTGGCGTGCCCAATGTCCATGATGAACTTGTTCCGCCTGCTTCCCAAAATGATATTGCTCCATCAAAATTTTGAATGTAAGGAAATGTGTTTACTAAAGGATAACTTACTACCTGCTTATGAGTAGTGTCGTTTGAATGATCGCCATCGCTAGTTAAACTTGTTGTAGCAATAAAATCATATAAAGTAGGAACAGAAAGATTTGCCAATGCCGAAAATTGGTATGACAGTGTATCCTCAGGTAAAAGCGCAGCGGCAACAGTTTCAGTTGAATAACTGGTACCACCATTTTTCGAATATTTAACAGCAAAATTGTTTTGCATTGCGGTTCCATAGTTAACTATTTTAACAATAACAGTTTCATTTCCCAGCCCGCAATCTGATACAGGCGTTGAAATTTCTATTACTCCAAGATCATTGGCAGGAGTATCATAAATATGTATATCATCGAAAGCAAACCCTTCTGAAGTGCCACCAATTATTCCACCATTAAAGGCTACGCGCAATTTAACACTTGGTTGTCCTCCCAGATTATTCAGTAGGTGCTTAGCAAAGAGCCATTGCCCAGCATTTCCAGACCAACCACCAAGTATTCCGTTATACCAATTATTGGGTTCACCTGTTGCACCAATAGTTGTCCATGTTGCTCCATTATCAGTTGAGGATTGTAAAGTAGCACTCCCAATTAAAGTTGTTTCATACCAAACATGAAAATCAATAATTGGCTTTATTAATCCAGAGAAGTCAAAACAGGGACTTTCAACCCAAGAATTTTCGCCAGCATTATAATCATCATTAAGATTGGTTTTCCATGCTTTTACGCCTGATGCAGCAGTGTTAATAACAGAATCGGCTGGTGTTCCCAATGCCCAAGAGGAATTAGTTCCTCCGGCAACCCAATAGGAAGTTCCGGTTTCAAAATCCTGTATATATGGAAAAGCAGAAATAACAGGAGAATTAAATATCTGCTTTGAAAGTGTATCATTTGAAAAGGTGGTATCTCCAGTTAAAACAACCTGAGCTTTAATTTCGTAGTTGGCAATTGCAGAAAAATCAGCCTGAACAGAAAACGTAAAAACCAAGGTATCGCCTGCATTTAATATGCCTGCAATAGTTTCATTAACTAAAGGACCTCCGTTAACAGTATATCTCAAATTAAATCCCGATTGAGCCATGGTACCAATATTGACAACCTTAACTGTAACATTTTCGTTGCTTGACAGGCCACAGCTGCTCATTGGATTATCTATGGAAACCAAAGCAAGATCTTTAGCTGGATTGTCGTATATAGATATATCATCAAAAGCAATTCCTTCATTGATATTTCCTGCAGCAGAATTAAGGTGTATTCTAAATTTTATTGAAGGTAAACCAGCAAGTGAACTTAAACTATGTTTTACTGTTATCCATTGTCCGCTAGTTCCAGACCAACCTGTTGGTAAGTTATACCAGTTGGGATCAGTTGAAGCGCCAATAGTTTGCCAGCTTAATCCATTATCGCTTGAATACTCAAGTGTACCAAAAGCAGTTGTAGGAGTTTCGTACCAAATCTTGAAAGAAATATTTGGATTTAATAATAATGAAAAATCAAAACATGGGCTTTCAACATAAGAAACTTCAGCAGCATTGTAATTTCCAGTAAGGTTTGTTTTCCATGAATTTATTCCAGAGGCTGCACTGTTAATATTCAAACATGCAGGCGTACCTAAAGCCCAAGAAGAATTACTACCGGTAGGAGTCCATGTATCATTACCCGATTCAAAATCCTGAAAATATGGAAAAGTAGTCACATTTGCAAAATTTGTCACACTTGCAACAGCCGTATCATTCGAATGATCGGCATCAGCAGAAATAGAAGTATATGCTTTAATTAAGAATGTTCCAGTTGCAACAAAATTACTAGTGTTTGTAAAGTGATATGCCAGATTCGCACCTGGAAGAATAGTGTCGGTAACCACTTCGCTTGCACTATTTACACCGGTAATTGTATAGTTAACATTAAAATTATATAGCGAATCAATTCCGTTGTTCTGTATGACAGCAATAATTTCCTGAGTACCAATTAAACAGTTACTAACCGGCTGAGTAATTGCAGTAACTTCAGCGTCAATTTGAATAAGTTCCACAATACTTATGTCAAATGGCGTTGTTTGGTTCACGCCAAAAACTGCATTTGTTGAAACAAGTATATAATATGGATGCCCAACCGTTAATGCGACATTGACAATTTCAGGATTTCCGATTAAACTAGTAGCAGAAGCAATACAAGCAGCATTTGGATTATCAAAGCATGAATCAGATACAAAAACGCCAACAGCATTTCCCGTATTTGATAAACTTATTTTCACATTCATGTTTGCAGTTGGAGTAAAAACAAACACATAATCATTTCCATTTAAGTAATTGCTTGCGCATGCGCTTGCAGAAGAATAGACATTTCCAGTGGAAGCAGTATTAAGAGATGTCTGCGAATAAGGCAACCAAGGAATTACCTGTGCCGAAACACAATCCAATCCAGTCTGAGCTTTTAATCCAGTTACGAAAACAATCAGTCCAAAAAGCATAAATAGTGTGAATAGTTTTTTCATAGTTATTAGATTGAGTTAATTAATTTAGTGGTACAAAAATAACAAATACAGACAAACTGCAAAACGTTTCACTTAAAATATTCTACTTATTTAACTAAATCGATTAATATATTGGTTAAAATAAATTTATTACTTTTGATAAAAATAAAGTCATGAAAACAATTCGGATAAGCTTGTCATTAGTAATAATTATATTTTGCACTAGCCTTTTCGCTCAAAAAAATGCATATTCATTTACAAATACGAAAGAAATTGCTTCCACTACTCCCAAAAACCAGGGATATACCGGTACTTGCTGGAGTTTTGCGGTAAGTTCTTTGCTCGAAAGTGAATTGCTTTCAAAAGGAATAAAGGATATTGATTTGTCCGAAATGTATTTTGTACGTTGCACTTATATTGAAAAAGCTCAGATTTATATTCGTTTGCATGGAGAATCAAATTTTGGCGAAGGTGGAGAGGCACATGATGTAATCAATATAGTAAAAAAATATGGGATGGTGCCTCAGAGCGCATATTCCGGAAAAAAAGAAGGTGATAAAATCCTTGATCATTCTATGCTGGAAAAAAAGCTTGATATGTTTCTCGACTCTCTTATTTCTGTTAGTAAAGATTACCTAAATCCGGACTGGAAAAAACCCTACGAAAAAATTCTCGACAATTATCTTGGAAAAGTTCCTGTAACATTTGAATACAGTGGAAAAACTTATACTCCAAAATCCTTTGCTAATGAATATGCAGGAATAAATCCCGACGATTATATTGAGTTTACTTCATATACTCATCATCCATTTTACGAATGGTTTTTTCTGGAAATACCCGACAATTGGTCATTTCAGCAATATTACAACGTTGAAATTAATGATTTGATTGAAATTATTGACACATCATTAAACTTAGGATATTCATTAGGCTGGGGCGGAGATGTGTCAGAAGAGGAGTTTTCAAGTACAAAAGGCATTGCTATTGTTCCGGAAAATGACTGGAATCATAAATCAGATAAAGAAAAAAACCGCACTCTTGATGTTGTTGAAAAGGAAAAAAATATCACACCAGAAATGCGACAGAAAACTTTTGACAACTACACAACCGGCGACGATCATTTTATGCACATTACTGGAACATCAAAGGATCAGAATGGAACAAAGTTTTATTACACCAAAAATTCCTGGGGCGAAAAATCCACTTATAAAGGATATCTGTATTTGTCGGAAAGCTATGTTAAACTTAAAACGATTTCTATAATTGTGAATAAAAATGCACTCCCAAAAACCATTAAAGATAAACTTGGAATAAAATAATTCTTTCTATTCTATTTTGAGAATGAAGTATATTGTGAATGCGAGGTGAAAAACTACAACACTTCATTTCAGGAAAAATAATTTAACTTTAGAATCTGTTTAAATTTCATATAAAATTTTTATTATACCCCGTCAATTCGAGTTTTTCTATCGTCGCTTCTCGATACCCACATACATTTTTGTAATTGATTATTTTTTATACCGATACTGAATTCGTAGTAGTCCAAAAAAACGGACTCCAACGATTTCATGATCGGCATTTACCATACTAATATGCAAGAATTAGTCTTTGGCCTATTTCTTTCTAAGTATTGGTATTAGAAGCGGACTCTAAGTGACGATAGAAAAAGTATCGAGAATAGGGGCACAATAATTTCATGTTTTTAAATTTAAACATCCTCTTAGCCATTCCAAATTCCTCTATACTTCCTCATATCAAGGGGCAATTTTCGCAATCAGCAAAAGATTCGGGTGCGATTTCAAAGTGAAACGTATCGGGTAAAAACTTGTGATATATTTCTGGAATTGATTCTGAACGTTTTTTAAACGGCATATTTTTATTTTCAAAATTATAAAAAAGGCGCAAATTCAATTCATGCCAAAGCGACATAACATAAATTAAAAAAACTGTCAAATTTTCATAATTAATTCATTGGTTCTGAATTTGATAATCAGGAAATCGTAAAAATAATTATTATGAATCAGGAAAATTTCACCATTAAAGCTCAGGAAGTTCTTGCTAAAGCTCAGGAAATTGCTTTTGCAAACGAACAGCAAGCCATAGAACCAGGTCATATTCTCAAGGCTATCATAATGGAAGACGAAAATGTTACGCCTTATCTTTTAAAAAAACTTAATGTAAATGCTTCCGCTTTAGATACTGTATTAACTAAAATTGTTGAACGTTATCCAAAGGTTTCCGGCGGAAATGCCTACCTCTCGCCAAAGTCGAATCTGGTTTTGCAAAAAGCCAATCAATTAATTAAAAATTTTGGTGATGATTTTATTTCCATTGAACATATTTTGCTTGGATTGTTAAGCACTAGCGATGATGTTGCTCAAATGCTGAAAGATGCAGGAGTTACTGAAAAAGGATTGCAGGCTGCAATAAAAGACTTGCGAAAAGGTGCAACAGTTTCAACACAGTCGGCTGACGAAAGCTTCAACGCATTGAATAAATATGCGATTAATCTTAATAATTTGGCTCAATCTGGGAAACTTGATCCAGTTATAGGTCGAGATGACGAAATACGGCGTATTTTACAGATACTTTCGCGTCGCACTAAAAACAATCCTATTCTGATAGGTGAGCCAGGAGTTGGGAAAACAGCTATTGCAGAAGGTTTGGCTCAAAGAATTATTAAAGGTGATGTTCCAGAAAATCTGAAATCAAAAAAAGTATTTTCGCTCGATATGGGAGCTTTGATTGCTGGAGCCAAATATAAAGGAGAATTCGAAGAAAGGCTTAAAGCAGTAATTAAAGAAGTAATTGCCTCAGATGGAGAAGTTATCCTATTTATTGACGAAATTCATACTCTTGTTGGTGCAGGAGCATCGGAAGGTGCTATGGATGCTGCAAACATTCTCAAACCTGCTCTTGCACGAGGCGAATTGCGTGCCATTGGAGCCACCACACTTAAGGAATATCAAAAATATTTTGAAAAGGACAAAGCGCTCGAACGAAGGTTTCAAATTGTTCTTGTTGACGAACCCGGAATTGAAGATTCCGTATCCATTTTGCGCGGGCTTAAAGAAAAATACGAAACGCATCACCAAGTGCGAATAAAAGATGAAGCAATTATTGCAGCGGTTGAACTTTCATCTCGTTATATCTCTGAACGTTTTCTTCCGGATAAAGCAATAGATTTGATTGACGAAGCTGCCTCTAAACTCCGCTTAGAAATTAATTCTGTTCCTGAAGAGCTCGATGATATTGAGCGCAGAATTCGCCAGTTAGAAATTGAGCGTGAAGCCATCAAACGTGAGAATGATGCCACTAAACTAAATCAACTGAATGAAGACATCGCTAATTTGAGTGATGAACGCAATACCATTAATGCAAAATGGCGATCGGAAAAAGAAGTGGTTGAAAAAATTCAGCAGTGTAAAAAAGACATCGAAGATTTTAAATTTGAGGCTGAACAGGCTGAACGCTTAGGAGATTATGGAAAAGTAGCTGAACTTCGCTATGGCAAAATCAAAGATAGCGAAGCACTTCTCGAGGAAATGAATACTAAAATGCTGCTCCTCCAGAAAGATTCTCCGCTTATAAAAGAAGAAGTAGATGCCAATGATATTGCCGATGTGGTTTCTAAATGGACAGGAATTCCTGTAAGTAAAATGCTTCAGAGTGAAAAGGAAAAATTACTGAATCTCGAATCTGAACTGCACGATAGAATTGTTGGTCAGGATGAAGCTATTGAAGCTATTGCAAATGCAATTCGCCGAAGCCGTGCTGGAATGCAGGATTCAAAACGACCTATTGGCTCATTCGTGTTCCTAGGTACCACCGGAGTTGGCAAAACTGAACTTGCTAAAGCACTTGCAGAATTTCTATTCGACGACGAAAACGCAATGGTACGCATCGACATGTCGGAATATCAGGAACGCCACACTGTTTCGCGGCTTATTGGAGCGCCTCCGGGTTATGTTGGTTACGACGAAAGCGGTCAACTTACTGAAGCTGTGCGAAGAAAACCCTATTCTGTAGTGCTTCTGGATGAAATTGAAAAAGCCCACCCCGATGTTTTCAATATACTGTTACAAGTTCTGGACGAAGGGCGACTAACTGATAATAAAGGCAGAACAGCCGATTTCAGAAATACGATTATTATTATGACTTCAAATATCGGTTCGCATATCATTCAGGAAAAGTTTGAAATGTTGAACGAAATGAACCGCGATGACGTGATTGCCGAAACCAAAAAAGAAGTTTTTGAACTCATCAGAAAAACAATTCGACCTGAATTTTTAAACAGGATTGATGAGATTATTATGTTCAATCCCCTTACCCGCGACGAAATAAAACAAATTGTCCAGTTGCAAATCAATATGCTAATTAAAGATCTTGCATCAAACGGAATTAAACTTTCAGTTTCTGAATATGCAATTGACTGGATAGCACTTCTGGGATTTGATCCGCAACTTGGAGCACGCCCGTTAAAACGTGTAATTCAACGAAAAGTACTGAATGAACTTTCTAAAATGATTCTTTCGGGTGAGGTTCACCGTGATACTGTAATTGTACTCGACTGTATTGATGAGCAATTGGTGTTTTTTAATAAAACTCAGAAATAATTAAAGCACACAGTTAAAAATTTGACTTTTGGTGTATATATTATTATGGTTGTTTCTGAATAAGGAAATGCACTGAGTGCGAAGTTCGTAAAATAGTTTTTTTTCATAATTGTGTTTTAGATCGGGCTTTGGTTTTCTAATTTCGCTCTTTTGTGATAAAAAAATGATTTTTAAAGACATATAGTAATACACGCCATACAACTTAGGTTGATATCTCAAAAAACATAATTTCCAACATTTATTCTTGAATAAATTTCTCTAATACCAAGAGTTTCAGAAGTTAATTCCAATATAATCAAAACGTAGCAATCATAACACAATACGTAACTACACGTATATAAGCGACTTATTATATCAGGGTAATTACTTACAAATTCTAGGTAATTACCCTAATTGTTTGAGAATAAACAAACAAGTAATTTTGTCCTTAATATAATAAGGAATATATAAAACAAATAATTTGAAGCAGTTGCAAATGAAAAAAATATTTCGGAATTGGATTCTGTTATTACTTTTTGTAGTAACAGGTTCTGATTTCTTATATGCTGCTGTAATAACTTCATCAGCTACAGGCAATTGGAGTAGCACGACAACATGGGCTGGTGGTATTGTGCCTGTAGCCGGAGATGATGTAATAATTGCCTTGGGCACAACTGTTACGGTAAATGCAAATGCCCAATGTTCTAATTTTACGGTAAATGGTACAGCTACTCTCGGAGCATATAGTCTTACCGTAACCGGGTTATTCACAATTAACGGGATTTTTAATATAACCAGCACTTCAGGTACAAAGACAATTAATTCAGTAATAATCAATTCTGGAGGCCTCTGGAATAGCAGCGCTAACGAATTATACGCTATTTCGGGTGGCCTAACTATGGCTGGCGGAACAATTTCCGGAACAAGTACAGCTACATACAATGTTGCAGGTGATTTCACTGTTTCAGCGTCAACAATGAATACCCTGGGTGCATCTACGCTTAATATAAGCGGGAACACAATTATCAACGGTTCACTGACAGTTTCAAGCACAAACGGAAGCAAAAATTTTTCTAGTGATTTCATACTTGGCTCAGGAGCTACTTTTACCAGCAATGTGTCGGAAACATACACTATTGGAGGAAACCTGACAATTTATGGCGCAACAATTACAGGTACTGCTGCCGGAGTTTTTAACGTTGGCGGTACTTTCGATGTAACTTCAGGTAGCACGAATGTTATAAATACAGGTACATTAAAAGTTACCGGAAGCACTGTTATTGACGGCTCCATTGATTATACAAGTTCCACTGGAACAAAAACCTTCTCTGACATAACAATCAACAGCGGCGGAGTATGGAATTCTTCAGGAAACGAAGCTTTTACAATAAAAGGCAGCATTACAAACAATGGGTCCTTTTCTTCAGGAACAGGAATTTACACCCTCTCAGGTGCTGCAAAAACTTTAAGTGGCTTAAACCCTATTTCAATTTCAAGCGCAACTATATCTGGCTCTTATACCAATAATGGCACATTTACAGTTAATACAGCACTTGGGGGTTCTTCATTAACACAGGACGATGGTTCAATTTTAAATATCGGAGGCACTTCCGGTATTACAACTCTTACTGCTACTGCAGATGGGAATACTGTTAATTACACTTCAGCTGGTAACCAAACAATAAAAGGAACTACTTATTACAACCTTACAACTTCGGCTGGTTCTGGTACAAAAACGCTTGGGGCGGCAACTGTTGTTAATAATGATTTGATTATTGGTACTGGAACAACATTTAACCCCTTTACTTATAATTTTACTGCAAATGGCTTTACGACTGTAGATGGGACTTTTGGAGAAAGTAACAATGGTGGAACAGATATTTTTGTCAAGGCAGTTACTATCAGCACAACCGGTGCATGGAATTTCACTTCAGCACAATCTGTTCAATTCCAAGGTGGATTAGAACATAATGGAACTGCTTTTACCTCAGGTGCCGGAGTTTATACTTTCAGCACAAGTGATCAGGCTATTAGCGGCGCAAGCGCTATCTCTTTTTCCGGAGCAGTTAACGTTTCGGGTGCAATAATCGTTACCAATACAAATTCAAATGTTAATGGCATTACCATTATAGGTGCGTTGAATGGCTCCGTTGCTAGTTCAACATTTAACAACAGGGGTGTTTTAAATTACAACAACGCTGCAACACCTATGTCTACTGGTGTATTTGATGCAAATTTTAATTCAACTACCGTTTATTATAATTTTGCTGGAGTTCAATCAATAAAGGGAGCTACCTACAATAATTTAATAATTGGCAATTCAGGTGTGAAAACACTGACTGGAGCAATAACTATTAATGGAGATATAACCGTAAACGGAACAGCAACATTTGCCGACGGAGGTTTTTTAATAACTGGTGTAAGTGGGAAAACCTTTACATTAAGTTCTGGAACTACCTACACAACAACCAAGACAACAGATCCTTGCTTCCCAACAAATATGATTTACAGCATTGATAATGCAAGTACGGTTAATATAAATGGGGCCGGCTCTTTCACATTATCATCAATGCCGACAAGTTTTGGAAATTTAGTAATAAATGGAGGTGCTTTTACAAAAACATTACCTATAGCAACACCCATAACCATTAATGGCAATTTAACAATAACAACCGGAACTTTTGCTGACAATGGCAATACGATTGCGGTAAAAGGAAATATTGTTAATAGCGGAACACATTCAGGCGCAGGAAAAATATATCTGACTGGTGGTGCTTCAACGCATGCAATTTCAGGTGGTACAAGTAATTTTGGAAATTTTGAATTAGATGATTCGCAAGGAGCAACGTTTACGGGTACTGGAACTACGACTATTAGTGGAAATTTAACAGTAACACAAGGAACTTTTACACTTAATGCGTTTACAACAGCCTTTG
>JBBQSF010000105.1:0-11174 GCA_038214085.1 Bacteroidales bacterium
ACCATGTTCACATCAACATGAATGGGAGTAACTTCATACTCATCTTTCAACCCAAATGAAACAAATTTATTTGTGCCCACCACTCGATACACAATATTTGATCGCCCCTGTATCATCCCCTGATTGATCAGCTTTTTGAAAGGTTCCTGTTTGCAAACCAAACCAAGATCGAATAAAAATTTATTCCAAAAGCGAGAATAGATAAGGTGTCCGGTAGCATGTTCGGCTCCACCGATATATAAATCAACATTTTCCCAATATTCATTTGCTTCTTTCGAAACCAATTCATTCGGATTTTTCGCATCCATATAACGCAGGTAATAAGCGCTGCTTCCTGCAAAGCCAGGCATGGTGCTGGTTTCAAGCGGATAACCGTCCTTATTCACCCAATTTTTTGCACGTGCCAAAGGTGGTTCGCCAGTTTCGGTAGGTAAATATTTATCTACTTCGGGCAATTCGAGCGGAAGCTCTGATTCGTCCAGTACGTATGGAATTCCATCCTTGTAATACACAGGAAACGGTTCGCCCCAATAGCGCTGACGGCTGAAAATAGCATCGCGCAAACGGAAATTCACTTTTCCGTAACCTAAACCCATTTCTTCTGCTTTGCTGATAACAGCCTTCATGGCATCTTTAACTTTCATTCCGTTAATAAAGCCTGAATTTATTGCAGTTCCTTCTTTTGCGTCGTAAGCCTCCACAGAAATATTGCCACCAGAAATTACTTCTTTTATTGGCAAATTAAAATGTTTTGCAAAAGCAAAATCGCGTATATCGTGCGCCGGAACAGCCATAACAGCGCCCGTTCCATAACCAGCCAGCACATAGTCGCCTACCCATATTGGAACCTCTTCATTTGTGAAAGGATTGATTGCGTAAGCTCCTGTAAATTGTCCGGAAATATGCTTCACATCCGCAATACGTTCGCGCTCGGAACGATTTGCTGTTTCTTCTAAATATTTTTCAACGGCATCGCAATATTCAGAAGTTGTAATTTTTTTTACATACTCATGTTCGGGAGCAAATGTCATGTATGTTACGCCAAATATGGTATCCGGACGTGTAGTAAAAATTTCCATGAACAAACCATCGTGTCCTTTGATCGGAAATTTTATCATTGCTCCCACTGATTTTCCAATCCAATTTCGTTGAATTTCTTTTATAGATTCTGTCCAGTCAATTTCATCAAGTCCTTGCAGCAAGCGGTCGGCATAAGCTGTAATGCGTAGCGACCATTGCTTCATTTCCTTACGAACCACGGGATGACCACCGCGTACAGAAACGCCTTCGGTAACTTCATCGTTTGCCAGAACCGTTCCCAAAGCCGGGCACCAGTTTACCATGGTATCAGCAAGGTAGGTAAGCCGGTAATGCATAAGGATTTCCTGTTGTTGCTTTTCGGAATAGTTTTTCCAATCTGTTGCCGCAAAATGTTTTAATTCATTGCAAGCAGCATTTACTTTTGTATTTCCGTTAAGTTCAAATTCAGCAATAAGCTTATCAATCGGCTCTGCCTTATCCGTTTCCTTACTATACCAAGAATTAAAAAGTTGAATAAAAGTCCATTGTGTCCATTTGTAATATTTGGGATCGCATGTGCGTACTTCTCTGTCCCAGTCAAATGAAAAACCAATTTTATCAAGCTGTTCGCGATAGCGCGCCAGATTTATTTCGGTTGTAGTTGCTGGATGTGTGCCTGTTTGAATAGCATACTGTTCTGCCGGAAGACCGTAAGCGTCGTATCCCATGGGGTGCAGCACATTATATCCTTTCAATCTTTTGTATCTGGCATAAATATCTGAAGCGATATATCCTAGCGGATGCCCAACGTGCAAGCCGGCTCCCGAAGGATAAGGGAACATGTCGAGGACATAGTATTTTGGTTTGTCAGATTTGTCATGCCTGCCGGCAGACGGGTTTTCGGCTTTAAACGTTTTGTTTTCGGCCCAAAACTGCTGCCATTTTTTTTCAATTTCAATAAAATTGTAATCCATAATCCTAATTTTAACAAGTTGCGAAATTAGGAAATATTGGGGATTTTTTGCACATCCCTATGTTTCGAAATAAAGTATAAAATTAATTTTATTACTTTTGACCTCGAATACATATTAAAACATGACCACTGCTCCTGAAGAAAAATATGCCAAGCGCAGGCTTACGACATCCTACATTTCAACAATTGTGGGGATTACCTTGGTTTTGTTTATGCTGGGTTTGCTTGGAATGATTATACTTCATGCAAAAAAGGTTTCTGATTATGTAAAGGAAAACATTGGATTTACCGTTTTTTTAAACGAAGATGTTAAAGAAGTTGATGTAATTCAATTGCAGAAGAAACTTGATGCGCGTAATTATGTAAAATCAACTGAATACATTTCCAAAGAAAAAGCTGCAAAACTTTTACAAAGCGATGTAGGAGAAGATTTTATTAGTTTTCTAGGCTACAATCCACTTTCTGCATCAATTGAAGTGCGCATGAAAGCCGATTTTGCCAATTCTGACAGTCTGGCTCTTTTGGAAAAAGAAATGATAAAAGATAAAAATGTAAAAGAAGTTTCATATCAAAAATCTCTTGTATCCACGGTTAACGATAATTTGCGCAAAATTGGAATGATTTTGCTTGGCTTTAGCCTCTTGTTGTTGGTAATTTCAATTGCATTAATCAACAACACCATTAGGCTTTCGGTATTTTCTAAACGTTTTTTAATACGCACCATGCAATTGATTGGCGCTACCCAGAGCCATATCCGAAAACCTTTTGTAATAAAGGGGATTGTTCAAGGAATTATCAGTTCGGTAATTTCAATGTTCCTGTTGATCCTTACCTTTTATTTTGCAATGAAGGAAATCCCTGAACTCGAAGTTTTAAAGGACAGGAATTTATTTCTATATTTGTTTGCAATTGTTCTGCTGCTTGGGATACTAATTTCATGGATTTCTACGTTCTTTGCAGTACGCAAATATTTAAAAATTAAAACAGATCATTTATATTATTTTTAACATTCTATACTCATGGCAGTTCAAGGAGAAAAAAAACAGATAACTGAAAATTCAGATGTGCAATTTGCCTTTGGCAAAGCAAATTATCGTTTAATGTTTATTGGTCTTGCATTTCTTGCTTTAGGCTTTTTACTAATGATTGGCGGTGGCTCCGACGATCCTGCAGTTTTTAATCCCGCTATTTTCGATTTTCAAAGAATAACCCTTGCTCCTCTTTTGCTGATTGCAGGCTTTGTTATTGAAGTATTTGCAATTATGAAAAGACCAAAAGAATAGGTAATGAGTTATTTGCAGGCGGTAATTCTCGCAATTATTGAAGGAATCACCGAATTTCTTCCAATTTCTTCTACCGGTCACATGATTATTGCTGAATCGCTTTTAAAAACCAGCGATATTGATTTTACAAAAATATTCACAGTCAACATTCAGTTTGGGGCAATATTATCCGTTGTTGTTCTTTACTGGAAGCGATTTTTTCAGTCTTTCACTTTTTACCTAAAGCTTTTTGTAGCTTTTATTCCGGCAGCAATACTTGGCTTTTTGCTCGGCGATCAGATTGATGCATTGCTCGAAAATGTAATTGTTGTAGCCGTGTCGTTATTTTTAGGTGGAATCATATTAATATTTGTTGACAAGTGGTTTAAAAAAGCACATACTACCAACGTACAACAGGTAACCTATCCGAATGCTTTTATTATAGGCTTGTTTCAAACCATAGCTATGATTCCGGGAGTATCTCGTTCAGCAGCTACAATTATTGGCGGCTTAACCCAAAAGCTGAACAGAAAAAATGCAGCAGAATTTTCGTTTTTTCTTGCAGTACCAACAATGTTTGCAGCTTCAGCATATAAACTGCTGAAAGATTACGAGCATATCAGTTCCTCAAATATTGGCCTGTTGGTTGTCGGGAATATTGTTGCATTTATAGTTGCCTTGTTTGCAATTAAAGCCTTCATTGCTTTTTTGACAAAATTTGGCTTTAAAATTTTTGGTTATTACCGAATTGTTCTGGGATTAACAATTATAATTCTTTATTATTTCGGAATTGAATTACGTATCACTTAATGTTTGAAAACGCAGAAGAAGGAGAAGTAATCCTTATCGATAAGCCTTATGGTTGGACATCATTTGATGTTGTAAACAAAATACGTACACATTTTAAATACCGCAGAGGGATTAAGAAAATCAAAATCGGTCATGCGGGAACCTTAGATCCTCTAGCTACAGGGCTTCTTATACTTTGTACAGGAAAATTCACAAAAAAAATTGATGAATATCAGGCTCAGGAAAAAGAATATACAGGAACCTTTGTTCTTGGTGCAACTACTCCGTCATCAGATTTGGAAACTGCAATTGACAAAAGCTTTGAAATTTCACATATCAGCGAGCAAATGATTCGTGAAACAGCTAAAACTTTTGTGGGTGAAACGGACCAGATCCCACCTATTTTTTCAGCCAAAAAAATTAATGGTGAACGCGCTTACGAAATGGCAAGAAGAGGTGAAGATGTAGTGATACAATCCAGAAAAATTATTGTTACACATTTTGAGATCACTCGTGTCGAACTTGCTGAGGTTGATTTTATTTTAACTTGTTCAAAAGGAACTTACATTCGTTCCATAGCAAGGGATTTCGGGGAGAAATTAGTTTCTGGAGCTTACCTTTCCAGCCTAAGAAGAACAAAAATTGGAGAATTTTCTGTTGACGATGCTTTTTCAATGGATGAAATTCAAGAACAATTCGAACAATAAAATACAGTTCTTAATCGTTATATAATATCGGTTCGTCCAATATTATAAATTTTTAGCATATTTTTTTAAGAAAACACTTTACTTCGGCTTCCTGATGTATTATCTTTGCCAATCAACGAACATATTTAACATTATACTATATTTTAGATTTTTATGAAATTATCCGAATTCAGGTTTCATCTTCCCCCGGAACTTATTGCAACACGACCATCGGCCAACAGAGATGAATGCAGGCTAATGGTTTTAAACAGAAAAGAGCAGACAATAGAGCATAAAATATTCAAGGACATATTGAATTACTTTGGTGAAGGCGATACTCTGATCGTCAATAACTCCAAGGTATTCCCTGCCAGGCTCTATGGAACCAAAGAAAAAACAGGAGCAAAAATTGAGGTTTTCCTTTTACGGGAACTTAACCGGGAATCACGTTTATGGGATGTTTTGGTTGACCCTGCACGAAAAATACGCATTGGAAATAAGTTGTATTTTGGCGACGATGACGCTCTTGTTGCTGAAGTAATAGACAATACCACTTCACGTGGGCGTACTTTACGCTTTTTATTTGATGGTCCTTATCATGAATTTAAAAAAACCATTGAAAACTTAGGAGAAACTCCACTTCCAAAACTGATCAAACGCCCTATAGAGCAAGAAGATAAAGATCGTTATCAGACTATTTATGCCAAGCATGAAGGTGCAGTTGCTGCTCCGACAGCCGGTTTGCATTTTAGCCGCGAATTGATGAAAAGATTGGAACTTCAGGGAGTAAGTTTTGCTGAAGTAACACTTCATGTGGGTTTGGGAACATTCAGGAGTGTAGATGTAGAAGACCTTTCAAAGCATAAAATGGATTCGGAACAATGTATTATTGAAGATAAAGCTGTTCAAATTGTAAATCGTTCCAAAGAACTCAAGGGAAAAGTTTGTGCTGTAGGCACTACCGTTTCTCGAACAATTGAAACATCTACAAGCATTTCTGGATTATTGAAGCCTTACAACGGCTGGACCAATAAGTTTATCTTTCCTCCTTATGATTTCAGTGTTGCAAATTCGATGATATCAAACTTTCATCTGCCGCAATCCACACTCATGATGCATGTTGCTGCTTTTGCTGGATATGATTTTCTGATGCGTGCATACAAAGAAGCCATAAATGAAAAATACGGTTTCTTTACTTATGGCGATGCTATGTTGATCATTTAATGCCAGATAAAAATCATTTGCAGAAAAATGTTGTTATTGTTGCCGGAGGTTCTGGTAACCGAATGAATTCTGAACTTCCAAAACAGTTTCTACTGCTGGATAATCTTCCGGTTTTAATGCACAGTATTAACGCATTTTATCAATACAATAAAAGCATTTTCATTGTTGTTGTTCTTCCTGAAAATTATATTAAAACTTGGGAAAAGTTAAAAGAAAAATTTTCATTTGCTGTACCTCATATCATTGCAAAGGGCGGGAAAACGCGGTTTCATTCGGTTAAAAACGGTCTTGAGCTTATCTCAGGAACAGGAATAACGGGTATTCATGATGCAGCCAGACCACTGGTAAGTATTAAAACTATTGAAAATTGCTATGAATCTGCTTTAAAGTCAGGAAGTGGTGTTCCATTTATTTTACCTATCGATTCTGTTAGAGTGGCTGGAAAGCGCAATTCAAAACCCATAGACCGCAATGGTTTGCGCTTAATTCAAACACCTCAATGCTTTGGTACCATTGCGATTCAAAATGCTTATAAAATCCGATACTCAAAGAAGTTTACCGACGATGCAAGCGTTTATGAAAAAGCTGGAGGCACCGTCATTCTTGTTGAGGGAAATGCTGAAAATATAAAAATTACCAGTCCATCTGATCTGATTATTGCCGAAGCACTGCTTAAAAAATAAGAATCTGTTTATTTAGCTAGATCTCCCCTTCCAGCTAAACCGGCCGAAAAAGCCAACAAATCCAAAAAATACGATATAAAAAACATACACGATCTGTAGGGGTAAATACAAATACAATAATGATGTTTTTTTGGCAAATCGTGAAATTGAAATAATTATTGGGAAGTCGGCAATTGCTTTGGTAAGCAGTAATGATAATGCTAAATATAAAAACCTCACATTCCAGATTCCTGCAACACTGGATATCAAAATACTCAGATTAAAAACATAAACAATTACAGCACTTGAGATGATTGCAAAATCAGAATAGGCTTTGCTTTTTGAAACCCAACGTTTTCGTTGATTATAGAATGAGTTAAACGATTTTGCGGCAAAAGTAAAAACCGATGCATCATAAGATTTTAAAAACGATACCCGACCAGGATACTTCTTTTTCATCTTTATCAGCAAGAACATATCATCGCCCGACATGTAGTTCAGGTTGTTTTTGTAGCCCCCGACTTCAAGAAATTCTTTTTTTCCAAAGGCAAGATTGGCGCCGTTACACATTATAGGAAATCTCATATTCACTGAACCTGCACCTGATGCTACAAGACTCATAAATTCGAGACTCTGGAGCTTTTCGAATACTGTGTTTTCGTTCTTAAAAAACACAGGAGCAGAAATAAATACAGCGTTATTTTCCTGATGATGTTCGGCAATTTCTTTCAGCCAGTTTTTCCCAACCACACAGTCTGCATCAACAGTAACAATAAGATCTCCAGAAGCATTCATAACAGCTTTAGTAATCGCATTTTTCTTCCCTGATTGATCATCTTTATTCAATGAAATAATACGGATATTTATTTCCGGATAACACTCAGCACATTTAATTGCTTTTGAAGCAGTATCATCAGTAGAATTATCATTTATCACAATTATTTCGAGCAATTGCTGAGGAAAATTCTGACCAGCAATTGATTCAATGCACTTTACAATATTTCCTTCTTCGTTTCTGGCAGGTATTACAACTGAAATTTTTGTACAAATAGTATAATCAGCCGGAGATTTTTTTTCTGCATTGATCCATCCAACAGAAAGCAACGCAAGCAACATAATGTATGCAACCGCCGCTCCAATGCTAAAAATAAACAGCAGTTCAGTCATTGAATTCATTTTTACGGAAAAACTTTAACCGGAAAACAAATACTGCTCCCACAAGAGCAGGAAGAGCTAGGTTTAGTAGCCACAAAAGAGAAGAAACGGTTACAATGCCAAGTTCATAAGAACCCGGAAGTTCGCCCCTGTTTGAAAGATATAGCCCGAAAAAATACAAAGAAACAGATCCCCTGATACCCAGTTCAGTAAGCGTAATTGTAGGGATAGCTGACATGGTAATATATACCAGAGACATTATATAAAAAGTATCGATATAAGGGATATTAATGTTGAATAAATTCAGCAGCAGATAAAACTGTGTAATAAACACGAAATACCTCAAAGTACTTAATAACAAAACTACAGCAAGTTCTTTTTTACTATATCGGCTGTATATAAGACCATATCGTTTAATTTTTTTAAGCCTTTTTGGCAATTTATTTATCAGTAAGGAAAGGATTCCTATATTAAAATAAAGGAAAATCAATAAAGCTGCTAAAAAGAGAATGAGGAAAGACAATCCGTAAATTGCGTAATCGCCTATAAAATAGTTAGCTGATTCTGAATGTAAAAAAACCACAAAACTTATGGAACCAAAAACAATTGTAACCAAAAGTTGACAAAAACTGCCAAGGATAGTTATCAGCACACCTTTCCAGCGGTCGGCATGTTCGAGAACAAAAACTCTTCCGGCATATTCGCCAACCCTGTTGGGAGTGAAAATACTCACAGTTATGCCAGAGAATATAGCATTCAGCGCTTTGAAAAAAGGCACACTTTCAATTTTTTTTATGAGGTATTGCCACTTAACTGTTTCAATACTCCAGTTTAAAATCATAAGCAAAAAAACAATTACACTTAAAAGGACAAAATTATGGTTGTTAATTTCAAAGTTATAGCGAAGCATCACTTCGTCAAGATTGTCTCTAATAAATATTCTGCGATATATAAAAATAAAAGTCAGCAATACAATAGCGACTTTAATTAATCTTCCGTAGATTTTAACTATTTTTGTTTTTTTAATCATATCAGCAATTTGAACCCCGACAAAATAATTTTAGGCATTGATCCCGGCACAAATATAATGGGTTATTGTGTAATTGAAGTCAAACGCAATTTAATAAATGTTCTTGCAATTGATGTAATTAAACTTACAGCCCTCGACAATCAGCCATTAAAACTAAAGAAAATTTTTGAATCTACGTTATCAATTATAGATTCGTTTCATCCAGACGAGTTGGCGATAGAAGCACCATTTTACGGCAAGAATCCACAATCGATGCTTAAATTAGGTCGGGCTCAAGGAGTTGCGATAGCTGCTGCCTTATATCGTACAGTTGCTGTTTTTGAATATTCTCCCCGAAAGATAAAACAATCTGTTACAGGTAATGGTAACGCTTCCAAGGAACAAGTAGCTGCTTTACTTGAAAAAATGCTTCATCTCAAAGAAATGCCTAAATATCTTGATGCTACCGACGCATTGGCAGTGGCTGTATGTCATAATCATCAGAAAATAAGCAGCGAAGGTGGCAGCTCATACAGTGGTTGGAAAAGCTTTTTAAAAGAAAACCCAGACCGTTTGATTTAACCTAAATTTTTCTACTGATCTCAAATGCAATTTTGCTCAATTCTTCTTGAGTTAACTGAAGCTTTGGCTTTTTAAAATCGATGTCGTAAATATCATTAATAGGCACCAGATGGATATGGGCATGGGGCACTTCGAGTCCGATTACAGCAATTCCAACTTTTTTACATGGTATTGTAGCTTGTATAGCTTTTGCGATTTTCTGTGAAAACAAAAAAAGCTTCAAATAGTTTTCTTCTGGAAGATCAAAAATATTATCCACTTCAAGTTTAGGAACAACAAGTGTATGTCCTTTGCTTAAAGGATTGATATCCAAAAACGCAATACAATTTTCGTCTTCAGCTACTTTATAAGCAGGAATTTCACCATTAATAATTTTTGTAAAAATACTGGCCATTTTTATCTGGTTATGTCAACGATTTCAAGACTAATGATTCCGATAGGGACTTTAATTTCGATTTTATCTCCAATTTTTTTCCCAAGTAATCCAACTGCAATGGGTGAGTTTACCGATATTTTTCCCGCTTTAAGATCAGCCTCGCTTTCAGGAACAAGAGTGTAAGTAACTTCTACTTTTGTTTTCAGGTTTTTAATTTTAACTTTGGAAAGAATAAATACTTTGGAATTATCTAGCTTTGATTCGTCAATTATTTTAGCATTCCGAACCAGCAATTCCATTTTTGAAATTCTAATTTCGAGCATTGCCTGAGCATTTTTAGCTGCATCATACTCTGCATTTTCAGATAAATCCCCTTTGTCCCGAGCTTCAGCAATTTGCTTAGAAATAGATGGTCTTTCAACTGTTTTAAGCTGATTCAATTCTTCTTTTACCTTTTCAAGACCTTCTTGAGTATAATATTTTTTTTCCATTTTTATCAAATTTAAAAAATCAGATTAACTGATATAAATAAAAGAATCCCGAAAAATTCGGGACTCTTTCAAAATGCGAAATTCTTTTAAATAAACTTCTGTGTTTACAGGCTGATTCTAACTCCGATGCTATGAACCCCCTGGAAAGGATTTGAAGCACGGTAAGAATAATCTAAACCAAATGTAGATCCTTTTTCTTTATTCATAGGAACATCAACAGTAAATCCTGCAGTTGGTCCGGTAAGTGCAGTTGAGCGGTCAGCATCGCTAAAAATTCCTTTTTCATAGCATAAACCACCTCTAAGTTTAAGATATGATTTAAAACCAAACTCTAAGCCAAGGCTGTACTGGTCTTTTACAAAAGAATTGGAAGTAAAGTTTCCAGCTGCAGTAAGTACATTATTCTCGCTAATGTTAAAATCATAAGCAGCACCGATGCAAATAAGAGAAGGAAGTTCAAAATCCGCTGAACGTTGTTGAACAGTTTGCTGGTTAACATTTCCAGGGATAAAGCCTCTGAACGAAAGACCGTCTCCAGAAAATTTCATACGTGGTCCAACATTTTTCATTACAATACCGAATTTAATATTCTCTGCATCACCTGTAACATACTGAATACCTGCGTCAATAGCAACACCCTGAGCAGTAGCATCAGATACAGATTCAGAGATAATTTTCAGTGTTATCCCACCGTAAATGCTGTTTGAGAAGGATTTTGCATATCCAATAGCAATGTTCATCAATGTTGGCGCAAATTTGCCAATACCACCTTCGGGTAAGTCAACAGTTGTAATATCAATATCACCAAACGACATAGAAGTAACAGCAAGTGAAAGAACAGCTGTTTCGCTAACGCGTGTTGACAATCCAAATGCATTGACATTAACACCAGATCCCTGCAACCAGTTTGTTCTTGCAAAAATTATTTCTGTTTTCGAAGTAAAT
>JBBQSF010000106.1:0-10946 GCA_038214085.1 Bacteroidales bacterium
CCACTTTTTCCAAGCGTGTAAACATGCGGATGTTCGCAAAGAATAAAATAATTTAAACCCTTTTCAAAATCATTTATGCTGTTTTTCGAGGCGAGAACTTCCTGCATCTTCTCTTCCTGGAAGTCCCACGCTTCCTTGTATTCAAAAATATCTTTATCAATAATACAAATGCTGTTCATAATAATCAATTATGCGTGCAAAGGTAATCAAAGCAATTTTAGTAAATTCATAAACCTTACTATTGATAATACAATACTATTTGGTTCTTAAAAATGATATTTAAGATCCTAATCAAAATGCAAATATAACATATGTGACAATTTCCATAAACCTTAATAAACCAGAAATAGTTCACAATTATTTTTTCAAATTACAAAATATCAGTAACTTTGTGGTGCTTTAATTAATTTACATAAAATCAATTTACTCCTATGAAAAAACTTTTACTTGTACTATTTGTTGCAGCATTTTCAGTTTCTGTTAATGCACAAAAATCCATGCCTGATAATTTTCAGGTTAACCCCGTGTCAACACTTTCTCCACTCACCACGGCTCTGGACTTTTCCATAACTTTTACAGATGGAACTCCTGCAAATCTTTTTACTACTTTAAATGCTGGAAACACGGTATTGCTTGATTTCTTTTATACCACCTGTGGCTATTGCCAGACTTATGCACCAACTATTGATCAGTCGTATGTTGCGCATGGTTCGGGTGCTGGAACAATAAAATTTTGGGGTATTGATCAGGGTGATAGTAATGCAGAGATTGATGCCTACAAAACCCAATACGGAGTAACCAACCCATGCGCTAGTGGAACTCAGGGTGCTGCAAATGCTGTTATTACGCTATATTCAGCCAATTTTAGCTTTACAGGCTACCCCACTTATACTGTAATTTGTCCAGACAAAACGGTTCACTGGGATGTAAATTATCCACCAACTGCAACTGGTTTCAATACATATTTCACACAATGCAGTGCATCTGAGTTAGATGAATATAACAATCCGTTAAACACAATGCTCACATTAAGTTATCCCTCTCCTGCCAATGACCTGGTGACTTTTAACATTTTTGCAGATGCTGTTTCCACTATTACTATTGAAATAGCCGACATTACCGGAAAAACTGTTTACGCAAATGGCCAAAAAGTTAATCAAGGATATTTTGAAACTAAAATTGACCTGACAACACTCACCAATGGAACTTACTTTGTAAGACTGTTGCAGGATGGCAACTTGAAGGACACTCAAAAATTAATGGTGGTTAAATAATTTCAAAACACATTATTACAGGCTGTTTCAGAAAAAGAAACAGCCTTTTTTGTGCTCGTTCTGCAAAAAACAGTACTTTTGCACTTCAAAAAAAATCACACAACATGGAACTGAATGAACAAGAAATCATCCGACGCAAATCTCTTGAAGAACTTAATAATCTGGGGATTGATGCATACCCTGCCCCGCTTTTTGAAGTGAATGCAACTGCAACAGAAATTTTAAATGATTTTGAAAAAGACCAGACCAAATTTCAAGAGGTAAGTATAGCAGGTAGAATCATGACGCGTAGAATTATGGGTAACGCTTCATTTGCGGAAATTCAGGATGCCAGCGGCCGAATTCAGCTTTATTTTAAACGCGATGATATTTGTACAGGTGAAGACAAAACAATGTACAATACTGTTTTTAAAAGATTGCTTGATATAGGGGATATTATTGGCATTAAAGGCTATGTTTTTATTACCCAAATGGGCGAAATCACCATTCATGTAAAAGAATTCAGTTTGCTCAGCAAATCGCTGAAACCCCTTCCAATTGTAAAAGAAAAAGACGGCGTTACTTACGATGCTTTTACTGATCCTGAGCAACGTTACCGTCAGCGTTATGTTGACCTTATTGTAAATCCCGAAGTGCGCGAAACATTTGTAAAACGGACAAAACTTGTGAATACAATGCGCGATTTTCTGAACGAAAAAAGCTACCTTGAAGTTGAAACTCCCATTTTACAGCCAATATATGGCGGTGCTGCTGCCCGTCCATTTAAAACATTCCATAACACTCTCGATACCACTTTATATTTACGAATTGCAAACGAATTGTACCTGAAACGCCTTATTGTTGGCGGTTTTGAAGGTGTTTATGAATTTTCGAAAGATTTCCGTAATGAAGGAATGGATCGTTTTCACAATCCGGAGTTCACTCAAATGGAACTTTACGTTGCATATAAAGATTATGAATGGATGATGGATACTGTGGAAGAAATGGTTGAACGCATTGCCTTGAATCTGCATGGCACAACACAGGTTATTGTTGGCGAAAACACAATTGATTTTAAACGTCCATGGAAAAGGTTCACTATGTACGAAGGCATTCAGCATTTTACAGGAATTGATATTTCGGAAATGGACGAAGCAAAACTTCGGGAAACAGCCTGCAATTTAAGTGTTAAGATAGATGACACCATGGGAAGAGGAAAGCTGATTGATGCCATTTTTGGTGAAACATGCGAACCCAAACTCATACAACCCACGTTTATTACGGATTATCCTGTTGAAATGTCGCCACTGGCAAAAAAACACCGTTCAAAAGCCGGACTTGTAGAGCGATTTGAAGCTATTTGTAACGGTAAAGAAATCTGCAATGCATTTTCTGAACTGAACGACCCTATTGATCAGCGCAAACGCTTTGAAGGACAATTGGAATTAGGCAAACGCGGCGATGAAGAAGCCATGGTACTCGATGAAGATTTTCTGCGTGCAATAGAATATGGCATGCCCCCAACAGCTGGACTTGGAATAGGAATTGACCGTTTAGCAATGATTATGACAAATTCTACTTCTATTCAGGATGTACTTTTCTTCCCACAAATGCGTCCAGAAAAAAAGGCTGCAATTGTTTCGGATAACGAATTTCTAGAAAAAGGAATTCCTGTTGAATGGGTTGCTGCCGTGATAAAATCAGGAATCACAACTATTGCTCAGCTTAAAGAAGCCAACCCCAATAAGCTTTTCAATGATTTATGTGGATTGCGTAAAAAAATGAAACTCGAAATTCCACCGCCAACACTGGATCAGGTGAAGGAATGGATATCATAAAAAAAATGCCAGATTTAATAAATCTGGCATTTTTTTTATCTATTCTTCATATCCAAACGAAGACCATTTATAATTATACAAGCCTTCTTCTAGGCGTTTGCGCTTTTCTTCAGGTGTTAAAATATCATATTTGTCTTTTTCTACCTGAATCTTTCTTTTTTTCTCCTCTTCAATTTTAAATATCTCGGCATAAAAATGATCTTCAATTTTCTTTTTTAGGAAATTATTTGCAACCGAAGGGAACAATTCTAAAAGCAATTCTTCTTTTTCATTCTGAGCCAGTTTAACACCACCATATTCATCAAACCTAGGATTGTCCTGTTTTTTATACTGACTGGTATCATAAGGTGATTCTTCCCGAACACCTGCTACTTTTTCTCTAAAATCAGGATCAACTGGAATAGGCGTTTTGCCATAAACTCCTTTTACTAAATTTACAAACTGTATAGATTTATTGGTGTAAAAAGGAACTCCTTTGTTTTCGTCAATAACGCAATTTACCGCCTGTACGCCTACAATCTGGCTTGTTGGTGTAACCAGTGGAGGGCAGCCGGCAGCAAGTCGTACAACCGGAACAAGTTCTAACGTTCGTGGAAGTAAATCTTCAAGTTTAAGTTGTTTGAGCTGCGATAGCATATTGGTGTACATACCTCCTGGAATCTCAGCTTTTTTTACTTTTATGTCAGGTTCAGGATAATTAAAATATTTCTCTATTTCGAGCGTAGTTTCCAAAAGGTCATTTTCTTTGTCCTGTTGGGCTTCCATAATTGCCAAATCAAAAAGCTGGTCAATTTCCTTTGGAAGTTTGTAATCGGAAATATCAAAATCAATTGGAAATTGCTTGTAACTGTCGTATTCAGCAAGTTCAAGACGTATTTTTTTCAATTTTTTATTTATATCTGCAACTGCTTTAAGATTCACTCCCGTATCGATTCCCAGTTTATCACAGAAAATTTGAATTATCTCAAATGCAGGTGCGGCAGGTCCTCCGGCAAAACAACCGATAGATGTATCCAAAATATCCACCCCATTAATTATTGCTGTAAGCGAGGATGCGAGGCCATATCCAGGTGTACAATGTGTATGGAAGTCGATAGGAATTTTCACTTCATTTTTCAGCATACTGATCATACGGCCCGTTTTTCCCGGAGGAATTAATCCTGCCATATCTTTAATTGAGATCATATCTGCACCCAATGCTTCCAACTGCTTTGCTTTATCGAGAAAATAATCTTTTGTGAAAATTTTAGAAGGAAGTATTTTTCCGTGAAATAATGCTTTTACTCTTTCCTTAGTAGAAAAATGCGGATCAACAGTATAGCAAATGGTACAATCGGCAATTCCGCCGTTTTCCTTAACATACTTGATGGTGGATTTCATATTGCTGATATCATTGAGGGCATCAAAAATTCTCATAATATCAATTCCGCTCTGTATAGCATTGCGATTAAATCCTTCAATTACATCTTCGGGATAAGGATTGTATCCAAAAAGATTTCTTCCGCGCGAAAGAGCTGTCAGCTTTGATACTCCGCCAATTCCTTCTTTGATTTTTTCAAGCCTATCCCATGGGTTTTCATTTAAAAATCGCATCACTGAATCAGGAACAGCACCACCCCATACCTCAAGAGCATAAAAACCTGCATCCTTAAAATCAGGTAGCACTTTGTCAACTTGTGCTTGGTTCATACGAGTAGCAAAAAGAGATTGGTGTCCGTCGCGAAGGGTTAGATCCCGGATTAGCAGCTTTTTTTTCATATCATTGGGAAGTAAAAAAATATTTTATTCAGTTTTTCTTAATTAATCTGCACAAAATTAAGTATTAGTTGTGAATAAAATAACAACCACTGAAAATATTTTCTAAAAATAAGGAATAGCGAATCGAATGGGTAAATAAATTTAAAATGTAAAGCATTTCTTTATACTTTTCTTTTTACTGGTAAAGATTTTGTTGTAGGTTTTGGCTTTAAAAATGGCACTTTCATTAAAATATTTTCGCATAAAATGAACCTTACCTATTTTGAAATTAAGTTTTAATGTATGTTTTTTTGCTGGAGAGCCGTATGTTGTATACGTTTTAGTTTTGTAAGCACTTTTGCTTGAAGCAATTGATAATGTATTTATTGAATTTCTGTTATTGCTTATTTGAGTAATATTTTGCTGCTGAGTTTGCGTATTGTTACGAATATTTATGTAATCATTATTGGCAAGTTGGTTGGAAGCTAATTGATTGTTGATATTAACTTGAGGATTGCGATTATCAATTACATTGCCAACATTTCCTGGATTATTTCCCAATTGATTGTTGTCGGTATTTATTGCATTTAACATGTTTTGTGCAGTTGATATTACACTGGAAAATAAAACTGCGACTATAATAAGGAATAATTTTTTCATTTGTTTTCTGTTAATAAAAAGGTTTTATTATGACAATAATTAAGCCATAAAAATAAAAAAGTGATGTTCTTTTAATAAATATTTGGAAAACATTAGGGTAATAAATTTAAAAAAATCTCTACCTTCGTCTGTAATTAGAATGGGTGAACATTATAATGCACTTTAATTTTATTTAAAATATGAAAAAAAACATCTTCAAAACCTTGATTATTGCAGCCATTTGCACTGCATTTACAGCATGCGGTGGTTCAGGAAAAAAAACCGCTGATTCTGATTCAACCAAAAAAGACACTTCAGCCATGCAACAAAAATTAGATCAGTTTGCTTCGGTTAAACTTACCACCGATTTGACCAAACTTACCAAGAATGAAAAAAAGATGATTCCGGTTCTTATTGAAATTGCGAAACTCATGGACGATATCTTCTGGATGCAAACATACGGCAATAAGGATTCTCTGTTGGCCAGTATCAAAGATGAAAAAACACGGAAATTTGTTGAAATTAATTATGGTCCATGGGAACGCCTAAACAACAATGCTGAAATTTATGCAGAAGTTGGCGCAAGACCTGCGGGTGCTAATTATTATCCAAAAGATATGACAAAGGATGAGTTTGAAAAACTTTCCGATAAAAATAAAGCAAGTCTTTATACAATTTTAAAACGCGATAAGGACGGAAAGCTAAATGTAATTTGGTATCACGATGCATTTAAAACCAAAGTGGAAAAAGCAGCCGAATTATTACTAAAAGCTGCCGACCTTGCTGACGACGCTGGATTGAAAAAATATTTTCAACTTCGCTCAAAAGCATTGCTAACCGACGAATACTTTGAAAGTGACATGGCATGGATGGATATGAAAACCAATACAATTGACTTTGTGGTTGGTCCAATAGAAAACTACGATGATGGATTGTTTGAATACAAAGCCGCTCACGAAGCTGCAATTCTTGTTAAAGATAAAGAATGGAGCAAAAAATTGGATAAATTTATTGCCACACTTCCTGAATTGCAAAAAGCACTTCCTGTTGACGAAAAATATAAAAAGGAAGTTCCAGGATCGAGCTCAGATCTTGGCGTGTATGATATTATTTATTATGCTGGCGATGCCAACAGTGGTGGAAAAACAATTGCAATTAATCTCCCGAACGATGAAAAAGTTCAGTTGAATAAAGGTTCGAGAAGAATTCAGCTAAAAAATGCAATGAAAGCCAAGTTTGACAATATCTTAGTACCCATTGCAAAAAAACTGATTGACTCTACGCAACTTAAATATGTGAAATTTGATGCATTCTTTAACAACACAATGTTTCACGAAGTTGGTCATGGACTTGGAATCAAAAATACCATAAATGGAAAAGGTCCTGTAAGAACAGCAATGAAAGATATTTCTTCTTCGTGGGAAGAAGCAAAAGCGGATGTTTTGGGGCTTTTTCTGGTAACAAAACTTATTGAAAAGAAAATGATTACCGATATTACTGCCGAAGACAATTACATCACATTTATGGCTGGTCTAATACGTTCTGTTCGCTTTGGTGCTGCCGAAGCTCACGGAAAAGCAAATATGATGTGTTTCAATTATTTTGAAGAACTGGGTGCTTTTAAATTTGAAAATGGAAAATACAAAGTTGATTTTGTGAAAATGAAAGATGCCGTTGACAAATGGGCCAATAAAATTATTGTATTTCAGGGTGATGGCAATTATAAAGATGCATCTGCATTTTTGGTAAAATACGGCGTTGTAAAACCCGAACTTCAAAAATGCCTTGATGGTTTAAAAACAGCAAATATTCCTGTTGATGTAGTTTTTGAACAGGGAGTTGATGTTCTTGGATTAAAATAATTTTTTCACTTTTCTTTTAGCGATTAAACCAAAAATCATTATGAAAAAAAGCATTTTATTGCTCTTATTTCTGAGTTGTTTTATAAAATTCGGATTTACGCAAAGTCAGCAATATCAATTCTCAAATACAGAAATTGAAAAAAGACTACAAAAAGACATCTATACCCTTGCATCGGATTCATTTTTGGGCAGAGAAGCTGGAGAGCAAGGCGAAATTATGGCAAGAGATTATATTATCAATCTTTTCAAGGAAACAGGATTAAAACCTTTATTTGGCGACACTTCGTATATTCAACCTTTTGATGTTAGCGGAGGCGCTATTTATAAGGAGTTTGACCTTGTAATAAATAATATAACTTTTGAGTTTTCCGACGATTTTTACCCACTTGATATATCTGCAAATGGTAAGGTTTCCGGCGAAGCTGTGAATATTGGCTATGGAATAGTAGTACCTGAAAAAAAATGGAACGATTACAAAAAAGATGTAAAAAATAAAATTGTAATCATTGAAACTGGTCTTCCTGATTCGCTCAAAAATGACATAAATTTTACTGCATTTAACACCATCAGAAAAAAAGCGGAATTTGCCATTTCGAAAGGTGTCAAAGGAATAGTTTTTATCAATTCATCAAAAACAACACTTTCTCCTGCAAAATATGCATCCAACAACACAAACCCAGTTGAAATTCCTATTGTTTTTGCTAAAAATAAAGCATTCAAATTGATAAAAGCTGCTCAACAACTAAAGGTGGAAATGGATGTTGATATTGAACGCAAAAAAAGCAAAACAGCTTTTAATGTTGGCGCTTACCTTGATAACAAAGCACAATTTACAATTCTCATTGGTGGACATTACGACCATTTGGGATATATTGACGGACCTAAGGGAAAACCAATTGTTAGCAATGGTGCCGACGACAATGCCAGTGGAACTTCCGGAATGATGGAATTGGCGCGCTTTTTTAGTGATACAGCAAAAGAAAAATATAATTTTATTTTTATGGGCTTCTCTGCCGAAGAAAAAGGGCTAGTTGGCTCAGAATATTTCACTGGAAGCAATGCCTATGATCTTTCTAAAATTGCTTTTATGATCAATTTGGATATGATTGGCCGGCTGGATTCTTCAAAGAAAGAACTAATTGCTTATTCTTTTGGATCTTCTCCTGCATGGAAAAAACTTGTAAGTGAAACTGACTCTGGAAGCATAAAAATTATTAAAAAAAACGAATGCCATTCTGGTTCAGACCACTATTCATTTTATGCTGAAAATATTCCGGATATCTTTTTCTTTACCGACCTGCATAAGGATTACCATAAACCAACTGATGATGCAAACAAAATAAATTATGCAGGATTGGCAGAAATTATTCAATACATCGAACGATTTATCGGAAATGTAAAATCTGGAAAAAAACTACCGTTTACCCGGGTTGAATATTCCTATTAATAAAACGATTTATCCATTACTGAATTGAAAGCCATTTTATTTTTTCTTTTGACAAATTCCTCGTTTTTTTTAAATGCGCAGTCCGTTTTTAATTTTAGCGATTCTGCCGTACAGATAAGAATTAATCATAATATATTTTTACCTGCACTAGATAGCTTTTCGGGAAGAGAAGCCGGAGCCAAAGCTGAGGTTAGAACAAGAAATTACATTATTGAAAACTATTTAAATTGTGGGTTTAAACCTTTACCTGGCGTATCCTACATGATTTTTGCCTTGTAATTTTTCGATTTTTTACAATCTGATTTATAAATATGATAATGAAAAAAACAACAATTCTGTTAATAGCAAATTTATTATTTGTTATCACGCTCTGGGCTCAAAAATATACAATATCAGAAATTGCCCTTCGAAAAAATATTGGCATTCTTGCATCAGATTCATTGTTGGGAAGAGAAGCAGGAACACAAGGTGAAATTATGGCCCGTGATTATATTTCCGGTATTTACAAAGAAATTGGATTAGAGCCTTTGTTTCCTGACAATTCCTATCTACAGCAATTTACAATTAAAGGAAACCCCGAATGTGGCGACAGTAATTTTTTAATGCTCAATAAAAAAGTGCTGAAATTTAAAAGCGATTTTTTTCCATTGCCATATTCTGCTGTGGCTTCTGCAAAAGGGGAAATCGCAAAAGTGGGCTACGGTATTAATGCGCCAGATTTAAAATATAATGATTATCAAGGAAGGACGAATATTTCAGGAAAAATATTTGCAATTGAAATGTCATTACCCGGAGGATTTTCAATTGATTCGAAGTATTATGCTCACAGAGAGATACAGGACAGAGTTGATACTGCGATTGCTCATGGTGCAATTGGAATTATTTTTATCAATTCCGATAAAAACTTCTCAAATCCTACGTTAAACTTAACAAACAAGGTTGTGCCTTCGAGTGTTCCTGTAATTTTCGCTTCACAACTGGCTTATAAAATGCTTATGGATGAAGGGAAAGTCGATGCAGAAATTACTGTAGATATTCAACGCAAAATACTTCCCGCATATAATATTGCTGGATTTATTGATAATGGAAAGCCAACTACAGTAATAATTGGGGGGCATTACGATCATCTAGGTTATGGCTCTGATAATTCACTTTATGTCGGAGAGCCAGCCATTCACAATGGTGCTGATGATAATGCAAGTGGAACAGCAGCAGTTATTGAGCTTGCAAAGTATCTTAAAACTTCTTCTGCAAAAAATAACAATTATATTATCATTGCATTTTCAGCCGAAGAAAAAGGATTAATCGGATCTTCGTATTTTACAAAAAGTGAAATTTTCAATAAATACAAAATTAACTACATGCTAAATTTTGACATGGTAGGTAGGTTAGATTCTGTTAAAAAAAATTTAGATGTCATGGGTGCTGGAACTACTGCTGTTTGGGATACGCTTATCAATACAACAAAATCAAAATTTTTTAATGTTAAAAAAAGCAATTCAGGCTACAGCAGTTCTGATCAACTTTCATTTTACTTGAAAGACATTCCAGTTTTATTCTTTTTCACGGGTATTCATGCCGACTACCATAAACCATCCGACGATGCCAATAAAATAAATTACAAAGGTGAAGTTGATGTTATCAATTATGCAGTGAATTTAATTGAAAAAGCAGATACCGTTACGAATTTTGCATTCATTAAAACCAAAGACAGCGAAACATTCAAACGCCCGTCAAAAGGTGTTACACTTGGCGTTATTCCAGATCATTCCTTCGACGGTGTAGGTCTTCGTATCGATGGTGTTTCAGAAGGCAAAGCTGCCGAAAAAGCGGGATTGAAAGCAGGAGACATCATAATTAAACTTGGTGATATTGAAGTAAAAGAAATTATCACCTATATGAAAGCCTTAGCTGCGTTGAAAAAAGGCGACACTACCAAAGCAACCATCAAGCGTGGAACAGAAACCATTGAGCTTGAAATTAATTTATAAAAATCATTATGAAAAAAATTGCAGTTATAGGCAGCGGAAGCTGGGGAACGGCTATTGTAAAAATTTTATTAAATAACACAAGTAAGATAAATTGGTGGATTCGTGAACCGGAAATCAGAGAAAACCTGAAACTATTCGGTCACAATTCCGGTTATTTAAGCTCAGTTCAGTTTGATATA
>JBBQSF010000107.1:0-10913 GCA_038214085.1 Bacteroidales bacterium
AAAGTTATCTCGAAAGTTAAAAAAATAAACAAACCCGATACGCTAAGTCTAAAGCAATTTATAGAATATTCTTTCGGAATTTATGCCATTTTCGATCCAAAAATTGCTAGTGTTAAAAATGGTGAATTGCAAATTGACAAAGATAAATTGGAAGCAAAAGGCAAAATTGGTGATTGGCTCATTGCTTGTGTGGCTGATCCAAACGACACCCTTATGTCGGCCTACCAACTTAGCTGCAGAGCCAAGGAAGAATGTGACAAAAAAGACTTCCAAAATGCAATCAGAGACTATAGCTGCGCAATTAATCTTGATCCAAAGTCTGGATACTACTTTTACAGAGCTTGGGCAAAAAGTGAAATAGAAAAATATGCTGAGGCCATGCCCGATTATGAACAATGTATAAAAATGAATTACAAATTAGTTGAAACCTATTTTGAAAGAGGGTATGCTTATTTCGGGCTTGGCATGTATGAAGAAGCGGTTAAGGATTTCACGTCGTCAATCCAAATAGATGACGGAAATAAAATGGCCTATCAAAACAGAGGAGATTGCTATTATTATCTCGAGAAATACAAACTGGCTATCGCCGACTATGATAAAACCATTAAGCTTGATGCATCTTCTGTGAGCGCCTATATCAGTAGCGGTCTGTCAAAGAAGAAACTTGATGATTTAAAAGGAGCTTGCAAAGACTGGGATAAAGCAATTGAATTGGGAAATAAAAGAGCCAAAGAATTGAAGGATAAATATTGCCAATAATATCAATGGACAAAAGTCCGGTTTTTAGAGGCTTATTTCTATTCAATTTATAGTACATATCTGATTAGGCTAAATTTTGAAAGCATTACATCTATTAGCCCAATTATTAATAATTAACATTCACACAGCGTGAAATTTAAAAAACTTCTATATATTTGATACCAGAATAATACGTTAAACCTATTGCATTTTTTAGCAAAACGCGAAACCAATATTAAGTTTACTAAAATGAAAAAAATATTTAAAACGAAACTCCTTGCTCTGATTTTTGTTTCCATTATGATTCTTTCGTGTTCAAAAGAGCCGGGCGAAGGAGGAAATTCTTCTATTAACGGATCTATTTGGGTTAAGAATTACAACAGTACCTTTACGGTGCTGAACAATGAATATGAAGGCACGGACCAATATGTTTATCTAATTTACGGCGACGGCCTGAGTTATTCGGACAGAGTGAAAACAAATTATGAAGGTGTTTTTGAATTCAAATACCTTAGACCTGGAAAATACACGCTTTATGTTTACTCAAAAGACTCTACGCTTCAATCGCCTTCGGGACAAATTCCGGTAATTAAAGAAGTAGAAATTACTGATAAACACGAAGAACTTGAAGTTCCTGAATTTGTTATTTTTAATTAATCCATTATGAAAAAGTTCATACTTGTTGCAACCTTTATTGTAGCTTCAGTTGCAGGTTTTGGTCAAAGTAAAAAAGAAGCCAAAGCCAACAAAATAAAATCTACAACTGTTTGGCAAGCAGATAATGAGAATGGAAAAGCCAATACCTACAAGGATTCCTATGAGGAATTTGATAAAAATGGCAATACCGTTTCTAAAATTGAATACGCAAAAGATGGTTCAATTAAAAAACAAGAAACATATAAATTCGATGCCTATCAAAACAAAACCGAAGAAACTATTTTCGACCTTAAGGACAATACAAATAAAAAGAAGATCTATAAATACAATGCAACAAACGACAAAACAGAAGAAACAGAATACAATTCATCAGGAGCTGTTGTAAAAAAAACCACGTATACTTACAATTCAAATGGCGACAAATCATCCGAAACCATTACTGATGCTTCGGGAAATGTTACTAAAAAAGCAGTATATAATTACAATACAAAAAATCTAAAAAACGACAAACAAACCTTTAACAATGCAAATATTCTTGAATCAGTTAAAAAATATGTTTACGAATACTTTTAATGGATGGCCTTAACGACATATTAAACACTTTTGAACCCATTACGCTTGATGAAATGGAATCGGTTAATCTTTTGGACAGGACCGATACCAAATTCACTTTTGTTGCAAGTCAGCTTGTACCCTTTCTTAAAGAGCTAACTCAGGATTATCGTGTATTGGAAATAAATGGAATCAGAATCAACAAATATGAAACATTATACTTTGATACTCCAGAACTCAAACTATATACTTTACATCACAACGGAAAACTCAATCGGTACAAAGTCCGTTTTAGAAGATACACCGATTCCGGTCTCAATTTTTTTGAAGTAAAATTCAAAAACAACAAAGGAAGAACCATTAAAAACAGAGTTAAAAGGAAAGAATTCCATGAGGACATTGAGGGGAAATCAGAACAACTTTTACTCGAAAAAACACCACTTTTGGCGGGCAACTTAAAACCTGCAATTTGGGTTAATTATTCACGTATTACTTTAGTCAGCAAAAACACAACAGAGCGATTAACTATTGATGTTGGCTTAAACTACAAAAACAACACAAACACAAAGGCTTTTCCTAATCTTGTTATAGCAGAAGTAAAACAGTACAATTTCTGCAATTCTGTTTTCTTCAATTTAATGCGTAAAAGTAAAATTTCCGACATTTCAATAAGCAAATATTGCTTAGGTATTGTTTGTCTTTACAAACAGATCAAAAGAAACAATTTTAATCTCAAAATCAGAAATATTAACAAATTGTATCATGAAAATATTTAAATTTTTTATTGTTATTGCACTATTTTTAGCTTTTAATCTGCCTGCAAAACCAAGCTTTGCCCAAGAGCAAACTTCTGAAACACAAATCAACCAGAATGAGAATTCCGAATCAGAATTTCTTACTACCGAAACAACAAAAAAATCAGAAAAAAAGAAAGACAAAGATATTGTTGAAATAAATGCGAAATTCTTTATCAGTATTGCAATAGATATTGCTACAGTTTTGATTATTATTTTATTGATCTATTACCCGAACAACAAAAAAATGGATTACATCTTTACTTTTATTATTTTTAATCTGGTGATATTCTTGCTCACATTTGTGCTTAATAAAGTTAAAATTTCAATGGGTGCTGCATTCGGGCTATTTGCCGTATTTTCAATGTTGCGTTACCGTACCGAAGGAATTACGATGAAAGATATGACCTACTTGTTTATTTTTATAGCAGTTGGTTTGATCGGGGCAATACAACTTGAATATTATACCTTAGCAGTAATGAATGGACTCATCATATTGGTTACTTTTATTCTGGATGGAAATGTTATTATTCGCCGAGAGCTATCTAAGAACATTCAATATGAGCAAATAGAAATGATTAAACCTGAGAACCACGAAAAACTGATTGAAGACCTTAAAAACCGTACAGGGTTGGACATTCACAGAATTGTAATCAATAAAATTGATTTTTTGAAGGATACTGCTATTATCAGAATTTATTTTTATGAAAAATAAAACCGTTTTCTTTTTTCTGTTGTTGCTTTTTTCAATCGGGTCCTTGATTTCATCAGCTCAGGTAAATGATGCCGGAATGTGGCTAAGCTTGAATGCTGAAAAAAAAATTACTCCTGCCCTTTCATTTAACTTAAGTGAAGAATTCCGTTTCAACGAAAACCTTTTAGAACTTGGTTCCTTTTTCACCGATGCGGGAGTGTCCTATAAAATCAGTAAAATGTTTAGAATATCTGCCAACTATCGATTTTCGAACAAACGCCGTATTGACGATTCCTATAGCAAACGTCACCGTTACTATGTTGATCTTGTAATTAGAAAAAATTTCAATCCTCTTGTTTTTTCATTTCGCACCAGATATCAATCGCAATATTCAGATATGTTTTCTTCTTCTGATGGTTTAATTTCTTCTAGCTATATACGGGAAAAACTACAAATTAAGTTCGACCTAAATAAAAAATATTCTCCTTATGTTTACTCTGAATTGTATTATTCGTTGAACAATCCTAAAGGAAATCGTATCGACAATATGAGATATGCCGCAGGAATTGAATATTCAATAAATCGCATGCATTCTATTGATTTATTTTATTTGATCCAAAATGAGATGAATGTAAAAAGTCCTGTCCGTGATTTTGTAATTGGTTTGGGATATAATTTTACTTTTTAATTTTTTCGAGGAAAAATTTTTCATCAAAATTCACCAACCATAATTTGTCCGTTGCCCTCGTTACTGCGGTATAAAGCCAACGATAGTATTCGAACAAATCCATTTTTTCACCAATATATCCTTGTTCAGCAAAAACAGCTTTCCACTGCCCTCCTTGGGCTTTGTGACATGTAACTGCATAAGCAAATTTAACTTGTAATGCATTAAAATACGGACTTTCTTTAACCAATTGTCGTTGTAGTTTTTTTGAATTGCTGTCTGCAAAATCTGCATAAACATTATTATACAATTCGTTCGATTTCTTTTCGTCGAGCGAAGAACCATCAAAATCCAATGTATCCAAAAGAATTACAACATCGAGATCATTTTCATCAGGGTAATCTATCAATCGGATGGTTACTTCTGCAAAACGAAACCCATACATTTCCGAAATTTTCCTTACCCGAAGCAATTCTACTATTTCACCATTGGCAATAAATCCGACTTGAGACGTGTTCTGTATCCAGAAATAATTATTTTTTACTACCATGAGCAAATCACCTGCATTTATTTCTCCCTCTCGGGCAAGAATGCGTTGCCTGATCTGCTGATTAAACAGATTTGCTCTTTTGTTGGTACGGCAAATAAAAATAGAATCTTCAATTCCGAATTTGCCATAAGATTCATTTATTGCATCTTCAAATTCCTGCAGGTCAATTTTTGAAACATCAATATGATTTTCATCAAGCACGGGTATCACATCCTTTTTTACCTTTTGAATAGAATTTCTGACACGTGTTGCAATTTCCAAAATTCCCGAATCCTTTTCCTGACGCACCACTTCATCCAGTTCGAAAGTGCCGGCTTTTACATCATAAGAAGCCTTCAGGTAATCGAGATTTAGTGCCGGACTTTCAGTGGTACCAATAGGAGGCAGTTGGGCTGAATCTCCAATAAGTATGAGCCTGCAATTGATTCCAGAGTAAACATATTCAAAAATATCATCCAAAATGGAGTGCTGATGAAATACATCATTTAGTGATACTCCTGATGAAGAAGGAATCATGGAGGCTTCATCAACAATAAACACTGTATTTTTATAGAGATTCTGTTGCAACTGAATTTTAAGTGCGCCGTCGGGTGTATGAATTATGTGATATAGAAACCGATGGATGGTATGTGCTCTTTTTTTGGTATAATTTGTAAGAACTTTTGCTGCTCTTCCTGTTGGTGCAAGCAAAACTGTTCGCATCTGCATTTCATTCAGGCTGTCCACAAGTGTGCGCACCACTGATGTTTTACCTGTACCCGCATAACCTTTAAGAACAAATAAAGGTCTGGTACCTGTATATAAAATAAAATTGGATAATTTCCTAAGAACCGTTTCCTGACCTTTTGTAGGAGTATGAGGAAAATATTCCAGAAAAAGCGCATACAATTGATCTGGTGTAAATGTTGGCATATTTCTACTAAAAAGGATACCCGATACCCAGATTAAAATTAACCCGCTTCATGTCAAATTTTCCTGCCACCCATCGGTATCCCTCAGCTTTTGAAGGATCTCTAAGAGGATATGCCATATCAAGGCGCATGATGAAAAAGCTAAAATCGAAACGGGCTCCAAAACCTGCACCTAACGCAAATTCTTTGTAAAAACGATCTATTTTAAATTCAGCTCCCTGCATAAGTTCGTTTTTCTTATTTAACCATATATTTCCGGCATCCATAAAAAAAGCACCATTAAAAAAACTGTAAATAGGAAAACGATATTCTAGGTTTCCTTCAATATCAATGTCTCCCGTTCTGTTAAGCATTACAGTTTGTTCATCGTTAAAGGAACCAGGACCTAGTGAATAAATACTCCAGGCCCGCACACTGTTTGATCCACCTGCAAAAAAGCTCTTTTCGAAAGGCAAAACTGTTGAGTTGGCGTAAGCCAGTCCATAACCGGCCAAACCTCGGGCAACAAGCTTATTGCTATTGGGAAACACAAAGTAATGACGATAATCTATGCTGGTTTTAATATACTGGGCATACTTCTGATAAAACAACATGTAACTGCCATCGGAAAAATTATAATTATTGAGTAACTTGTTGATTCCCCTCATTATGAATCCTGAAGTTTCAAACTCACCTTTGAAATAGTCAAAATCGCGCGACTTATTAATTTGCTGATTGTTATATAAAAAGCTGTATCTACCGGCCAAAGTCATGTGATCTTTATAACTGTTCTGTATCTTGGGATCATTAAAGCCGTTAATTATTTGTTCAAAAAGCGCAGTAGGGTATATTTTAACAGAGTTAATGTCGGCAAGATATACAGTATGTTTTTTTGAGACATTTTCTTTCCACTCAAAACCATAGGTACCGTTAATAATATAGCGGGTATAATCAGGACGTTTTTGATACTGTACCCCCATTTTAATAAATGTTTTCGGACGAAACGACTTGGAAAAAACTTCTTGGTTTATAGGCAGCAAAAACCTGGGAATATCAATACCTGCTTCTGCACCTGTTTCAATTGTATTAAAAGGAAGATACGACTGAATCCCGCTTTCATCTTCAGCCCCTCCCAGCACACTTTGCACCTCCATTGCGCCTTTAATCTTAAAATTAAAGATTTCAGCTCCCCTGAAAATATTTTTATTCTGATATATTAAATTTCCAGCAATTCCTAGATTACCTGATGAGTTGGTGGCTTCTGTTTCAATAGAATAAGACTGAACCGGCGTAGGAGTAAGAAACACTTTGCTGTTGAGCAGATAAAGATTCGATGTAGAATCAAGGTCTGCTTCAAAAAACTGCACATTTACAAATTTATACATTTTCAAATCCATCAGATTGCTGTATGTACGTTCAACATTCTTCAAATTATAATAATCGCCTTTTTTATAAAAAACAGCCTGTGTAATAATTTTTGGATTTATCCTCATTTTATCGGAAAAAATAAAAATGTATTCCGATTCCTCTTTATTTTTGATTCCCTTGTTTGCAATAAAAACAATTTTTTTGTATCCGCTAGTGTCCAGTGCCAATGAATTAAAATTTGAATAAATACTGATCTGATTATACTTATACCTTTTATGTGCATACGAAACTATGGAATCTTTAAATCCAACAATTCCAAATGAAGGATTTTTCACTTCAATGGTAATATCCATCTCATGGCTGCCAAGGGTACTATCTACTCTGTATTTTATGAGTTCACGTGAAAATCGGAAATAACCATCGTTCTTCATGAATGTTTCAACCCTTTCGCGTTCACTTTGCAAAACATCGGCATCATAAACAACATGGCTTTTCAACAGCGAATTAACAGAATCGCTTATGATCAGATTTCTTACTGCGGGATCATCTACTTCGTATTCAATTTTGTTTATTTTGTAGGGAGTTCCACTTGTGATTAGGTAGGTAATATTTGCCTTTTTTTTCTTTTTTTTTCGTACAATTTCATCGTTCACCGTTGCATCAAAATACCCTTTACTGAAAAGATATAATTTAATTTGTTTAACAGACTTTTCTGTAAGCAGGGTATCAAGAATTACAGGTGGTTCGCCAATATCTACCAGAAACGAATCTGTTTTTGAAGTGATACCTCCCTTTGCAGCATAATTATAAACAGCCAAATGAAAGCGGAACATCCCCAGAATTCTTCTGTTTGGTTTTTGTTTTATAAAATCAGACGCTTCATCTGTCTTTACAAGCTTATTATCCGAAACAATTGTATTTTTATTAACAAGGTATTCTCCTTCCTTAAGACTGCGGGTTAGGTTACACGCCGAAAGGAATAAAACAACAAGACACAGAAATGATAAAAATTGAATTGCTTTTTTCAAAGGAGAAGCATTTATGCAAAAATAAAATAAAAAAGCGAATACTTTAGAAAGGTATTCGCTTTATAAGAATGTTACAATATTATTTATTGTGGAACAACAAGTATCGTCAAACCACCTTCGTTAGGTTGTGGTGAAGTGGTTGAACCACCTGCATAAAAGTTTGAACCTATATACTTCCTTGCCTTAACAGTGTAAAGATATGTAATTGGTGAAGCAACAGTTGCGCCAGCCCCAACATTTAAAAATGTCGACATTGCCCATGGTGTAACCAATTGGTAATATCCGGTTGTATTTGCAACGTCAATGGTTTGTTCAGCCGTTGGAATTCCGGTACCATCCTGAAAAACTTGGATAATAGTTCCTGTACCGCCATCTTCGTTGGTAGCCGTAGTTTCAATTGCGCCGTAAGTAAATATAAGCAGTAATGATGGTTGAGTAACAGTTACAGACACTGAGAGTCCGGTAATTTGAGTAAATGTTGCTAAACTAATTAAAGTACGTGTTGAGTTAGCACCAAAAGCTTTCATAACTTCACCTGGGGCTTTCCATAACGGGGGTAAATTTGCACCTTGAGATACAAGCATATCGCCTGAAGTACCTGGGTTATTATTTGGCATCAAGGCTTGGGCAAACCGAACATTTCCATTTACATGAAGCTTTTCTGTAGGTGTAATTCCGATACCAAAATACCCACCTGTTCCAAGCATGGTCATTTTGACGTCATTTGCTGCACTAAAGAATATATTTCCTGAAGCTATCGGCGCATTCAAATAGGAATTGCTTGCATTTGTCATTAATGAATAGTCCAATCCTTCCTTCCACCAGGCTGAATATGTATTTCCATAGGTTGCATGAGTTCCCATTAAAGTGTATGGAGTTGATGTTGCACTTATACCAGAACGCACATTTCCTAGAACATCAAGCTTTTGAGTCGGATTATTAGTCCCAATTCCAACCTCACCAGACGTTTTAATTCTCATTTTTTCAGTATTGCTAGTTTTAAAAATAAGATCATTTGCACTTGTTGTACCTAAGAATGAAGTTGGTGATGAGGAAATATCATTTCCGGTGAGCTCCCACCCTGCTTTTCCTGCCCAAAACCTAACCCATTTGGCACCATCCCAATAATAATAACCTGGAGTAACGTCTGAGCCGGTATATGTATTATAAACCATCATACTGGTAGTTATTGGTGGTGTTAATGGCGTTGCAGCACTGGTTCCTCCTGTCAGGGATACACGGGGAATCAATAATCCTTTATTTGCAGAAACTATATCAAGCATAGCACCTGCATCCGGGGGGTTACCGGTGCCATTGATGCTCATGTTTTGCCCACTTGTTATTGCAAATGGATATACAAATAAAAGCAGTATAACAAGTTTTTTTAATAGCACTTTAGTGTTCATATCGTTTGAATTAATGAATCATTATTTTTTGTGTCAATACTTTATCTTTATCTTGTAATACAATCAGATAAATTCCAGTGCTCAAATTTGAAATATCGTAATTAAAACTATTTATACCTTCGAGGCATTCCGGAGTTTTGGTCGTTACAAGATTGCCTTTATCGTCAAATAAAAACAAGAGGTAACCGTTTGATTCGGGGGAAGTTATACTAATATTCAGATAATCATTAAAAATATAGCCGTAGAACGCCATTAACAAATCTTCTTTGCAATCCACCATTGTAGAAGGAGAATATGTAAACATTCCATCAAAATCAGTTTGTTTTAATCTATAGAAAGAATTTATTCCCAATGGTTCATTATCTGAATAATTATACGAAATCAGCCAGTTGCTGTTGCCCGCAGCGGGAATATCTGTTAAATCTGTCCAAAGGTTAGCATCCTTGCTTCTTTCTATAGTAAAATAATTATTATTGGTTTCGCTTGAAGTAGTCCAGTTAACAGAAACCTTATTATTAATACAAAATGCATTAAAATCAAGAAGCTCAATAGGTAAAGGACCTTGAGATTTAGATATTGCAAATTCAGAAAAACCAGTAGTAACACTTTTCCTATATGCAAAATCATCAGTCAACATTCTTCCTGATCCTCCATTGGCGTTTATAGTGCCGTTACCTTTACTCCATTGGGTTCCATTTGAACCATCAGTACGTTTTAGCACTGCAAAACTATTATCCGACAATGGGCTGGTAGCTTTAATATTTGTAATCCAGCATCTAATGTTGTAATTTCCGGTTGGTTGCATATCTGGTGTCAAAGTCCACATTGCTTGAGTGGCCATAGAAACATATTGGGTACCAAGCTCAATTACATTAGCCGTCACTAAATCAGCATCGGTAGAATTGCTAAGTGCCGCAACTTTGGAGTCAAGATAACGTGTACCACTCCATACAAGAAGGTTATTTTCCATTTCAGCAAGAAAATAATTTACCGGTTGGTTTCCGCCATAACCTAATGGGAATGCATATGATCCATTAGCTGTTTTAATATATCTTCTTAGATTTCCATTAATGAAACTTGCATTAGAATAATTTGTAATAGCATTGGACGCGGTATTCTCAATAATTAGTTTATTTACTCCGGTTTTAATTACGCCATCCGTTAAATCAAGGGTATTTAGAATTACTGTGTTACCACCAACTAAATTAATGTTATCACCTGTTGCAGGACTGTTGTTATTTATCATCACATTTTCAAAAGAAGTAATAGATGTACCACCAATAGATTGAGTTATATTATCCCTGAATTCCACCCAACCATCCGGAGATGGCTCAATATTTCTGAAAGCATTCGCCCCATTACTTGTATTGTTATACCAATCTCCCTCTATAATAATCTTTCCATCCAATTCGATACTACCATGACTTGATCCATAAGAATTATTATTGTAATCACCGTTTGTTCCACCATCAATGTATACATAGCATCCTGTTCCAATATAAACCATTGCACCATTGCTAACAGCGCCATAATATGAGCCAACAGGACTTACAACAACAGTCACTGATT
>JBBQSF010000108.1:0-10808 GCA_038214085.1 Bacteroidales bacterium
CAGAATGTATTGCCACAGCCAATTCAACCACACCCAAGCTTGCACCCAAATGACCAGGATGATTTGATACCACATCAATAATAAACTGACGCAACTCGTTGCACAACTGCTGAATCTCGTCATCATTGAGTTTGCGGAGATCCTCAGGAGAGTTTATTAGAGATAAAAGCGGGCCGGCTTTTGCTACACTATCCAATTTTTTTGATTTTAACTTACAAAATTAGCAATAATTAAAAACATCCCTTTAAAAAAGTGAATTCTGGTTAAATAAAAAAAACGAAGAAGAATGTTCAAAACAGTCAATAATTAGTATTGCTATTTTTTAGAAAAAATTTAATTTTTGATATTAAGAAACAAAAATGTCCGATAAAAAATGTAATATCCAAAAGGATGTAAATTTATTGTTTTCTTTCCTTGCCTCGTTCCTAAAGGATGAATTGATTTTTAGCAATTTACATCCTTCAGGACAGAGGCAAAATAAATTGATAAAAACCAATTTAGCAATCTTGGAAAAACCAAGCTCTTGTTTTTACAAAACCCGCAAACACTTCATTTAGCATGACGTTTCATTAATTTGCTTTATTTTTATCGGACAACAGTGAAAGCTTTTATATAATTTCGGTAAAAATTAAATATGGGTCTATGAGAAAGATTTCCGCAGATATTGTCTTTACTGTTCAATGTAAGCCTATAATTAACGGAATTGTATTGGTTGGCGATGATGGTGAAATTGCAGAAGTATTAGATCCATTAATTCTGGATTATAAGATAAATGATGTAGAAATGCATACTGGCGCAATTTGTCCAGGTTTTGTAAATACACATTGCCATTTGGAACTTTCGTACTTGAAAAACAAAATTGAAAAACACACCAAATTAAACGGCTTTATCAATAAAATTCAGGAAATCAGAAAAGAATTTAGCTCGGCTGAAACTGCTGAATCAATCCGCTTAGCAGATGCACTCATGGAAGAAAATGGAATAGTTGCAGTGGGCGATATCTGCAATACTTCTAACAGTTTTGACGTAAAGCAAAAAAGCAGTATTTATTACCACAACTTTATTGAAACATTTGCATCAAATCCCGATTGGGCAATAAAAGCTTATCATAATTCTGTCGATTTATTCACACAAGTTGTCAAACTTTCGAGAAATAATAGTGTATCTATCACTCCGCATGCGCCCTATTCTCTTTCGAAAAAACTTTTTAGCCTAATCAAAGCACATGCTGAGGAAAACAGTTCAATTCTCAGCATTCACCATCAGGAGAGCGAGGATGAAAATGTGTTTTTTTCTTCAAATAAAAGTTTAATAATGGAACGGAGCAGACTTTTTGGTGTTGAAAAATCCGATTTTGAAAACTGCGGATTATCCCCGCTGGAAGCCGTTTCAGAATATTTACCTAAGCAAAATCCTTTTTTACTTGTTCACAATACGGTGAGCAGTCAAAAAGATATTGATTTTGCTCATTCCCTTTTCTCAAAAATTACCTGGTGCTTTTGTCCGAATGCCAACCTTTACATTGAAAACCGACTTCCAGACATCCCCTTGTTCGTGCAAAACAATTGTCGTATAACGCTTGGCACCGATAGCTTTGCTTCGAATAATACGCTTTCGATATTGGAAGAAATCAGAACAATTCAAAAATATTTCCCACAAATTTCCTTTGAAACAATACTGAGATGGGCAACTCTTAACGGAGCTGAATTCCTGGGCATACAAGAACTATTCGGAAGTATTGAATCCGGGAAATCACCGGGAATAAATCTCATTTCGGATTTTGATCTAACAGATCTTATTCCCACTTCAAAATCAAAAGTGGAACGAATTATATAAAAAAGTGCACCTGAAAGACACACTCCTACTAAGAAACTGTTTAAATTATATATAAAATTTTTAATATGCCCCGTCAATTCGAGTTTTTCTATCGTCGTTTCTCGATACCCGCATACATTTTTATAATTGATTAATATCTAGAAGCGGACTCGAAGTGACGATAGAAAAAGTATCGATAATAGGGGCTTAATAATTTTGTGTTTTAAAATTTAAACAACCTTTAAATTAGAAAATTAAAATTACCAGTCGTCGCTGACCTTAACAGCTTCAAGCATCCCCTTTTTCAGGCTTTTTACAAAATCCTGCATATAAGCATCAACCTGAGTAAGATAACCTTCCCATGCTGGCTGATATGAAGGATCTTTTTTATTGAGCCAACGTTCGAGCGGAAAGTAGGAAATGCTTTTTAAATTCAGTTTAGAAATGGTATAACGGTATTTGTTTTCTTTAAGATCTATGGTGAAAGAATAGGAAACTACTCCAGCTTCTGTTTTAACACCTTCTTTATCAGGGGCGTTATATACTTTAAACATGTGAATTCCTTCAATTTTTCCGCTTTCCTTGTTGAGCACCTTAGCGACATTCTGGAAGTTCTTGAAAAATGAATTTCCCCAATGAACAGCTCTATTGTACAAAGAATCTTTAATGCCATTCTGGGTAATTACGTCGGTATATGTTATTAGCTTAGTAACCGTATCAAACGGAATTTTAGGAGCAATAACTGTAGTTTGTGCAGAAAGCACTGACAAACCAGTAATGCTAAGAAAGGATATCAACAAAAATAATTTCGAAGCTGTTCTCATAAGATTGTTTTTAAGTTAAACGAATAAGATTTTACAATATTACTAATTTTTAAATATTGTGCAGCCATATTGCAATTTTTTTGCCAAAAAAGAAATATACTCTTTTTTTCTGAAATTTTTTGGTAACTTGTTAATTGTTTGTACATTTGCAATAACCTAAAACTAACCTTATGAACAAAATCATTTCTATTTTAATAGTTTTCTTTTTCGGAATTATGCTCGCTGGGGCTCAGAACAACAACAATCAGCAAAATCAGGGACAAGGACAACAACAGCAAGGCCCACGACAACCTGACATGCAAAAAGACACCGTTCCTTTATTTGCCGGTCACTTTTCCGGTCCTATCAAACATGCTGATTTACTTAAAACAGATTCTTTGTTTATCAACAAACCAGGTATTTCAATTGCAGAATTTAAACTTGTTCTCAAAAAGGATACTTCTATGAAAGATACGGCATTAATACGCCTATACTCTAAAACAGCTAAGTTCACTCCAGAAATGAATGCCGCAGTAAAAAAGCTGATTCCCGGTCAGAATATTTTTATTGAAAACATTAAAATTAAAGGCCAAGGCGGATCAATCAGAGGATTGGCTTACGACCGTATCGTTCTTTTTATTGAAAAGGAAAAATAACGATTCTGTTTTTACAAGAAATTTAAAAGCTCCGTAAATCGGGGCTTTTTTTATTCTCATAAAAGACAAGGAATATCGCAGAAAGGTATGTTTTTGTAGCTTTTTTTTTGGACTACTACGAATTCAGTATCGGTATAATTCTTTAAGAGGTTGTTTAAATATTATTATTTAGGTGTTTTCAATTACTTTTTGCCCTTAAGCCCTAAAGGGAAGTAATTGAAAATCAAGATTAGGGAAATTCGTTGAAAGTAAGAAAAATGCCTTTTCGGGCTGGACTCAACTTTACGGTATAACTTTATTCTTTGGAACAGTTGCCACAAAATCCTTAAGATAAAAGGGTTCAAAATATGCGACATTCTCAAATTCAGAATGATCATACTTGTGCTGTGCTATTGCACCCATACCATGAGCCGAAACTTGAAATTTTTCTATAAAAATAGTATTTTCACGCGCCCCAATCATAGGAAAACATTTGGCTGCACCATCGCCGAAAAAGTAAATTTTTGATTTAGCAAGTTCATTGCCGAAGCTGAGTTCATCAATAATTTTTGCAGACACAGCTTGAACCGGGTTTAAATTCAAATCATATAGTGCTGTATAAACTTCCATTCGTCTGGCATCAATCATAGGGCAAAGCAATGAACCCGAGGGCAACAAACTGTTTTTAGCGACAAATTCTGCTGCCATAGATTTAAGAGTTCCAACGGAAATCAATGGAATTCCAAGCGCATAACACAAACCTTTTGCAGTGGAAACGCCAATTCTTAAGCCAGTGTAAGAACCGGGACCTTTGCTGACGGCAATTGCATTAATATCTTCAAAAGTTAAATCTGCTTCAGCCAATACTTCCGAAATAAATGTTGTGATTAATGAGGAGTGTGAATTTTCCACCAAACTTTCGCGTATACTTTTAACTTTACCGTTCGACCACAACACTACAGAACAAACACGTGTGGCAGTTTCGAGCAATAGGATATCCGGCATTAGTTCTTAAATATTTTATTCAGGTATTTTATTCGCTTCCTTTTGTAAACAGATTTTTCTTGTCTACTTTTTTTACCTTATCGCCATCTTTTAACAATTTAGACACGGCTTTGAAGGGAGCAGTGACAACTTCCTCTTTTTCGGATAATCCTGAAATAATTTGAATATACGTATTGTCCTGAATGCCTGTAATTACTTTGCGTTTGGTAACGACACCATCTTTGTAAACAAAAACAAATTCTTCAATTTCAGCATCACTTTTAATCGTTTCTTTTTTGCTTACTTCAACATAATCGGTATTTTCGGAATCTTTTGTTTTTTTGTTTTTTGCTTTCAGAGAATCTTTTTTAACAGAATCCTCACGGGTAGTAACCGCCTGAATGGGTACCGCCAGAACATTCAGCACTGTTTTTGTTTGTATGTCAACCGTTGCAGACATTCCGGGGCGAAAAGGTGAACTATTTGTATCAGCTTTGGAAAGCAGATCGGTATAAGAACTGCGAAGAATCCGGATTTTTACATCAAAATTAGTAACTTGATCTATTGAAGTGGTTGTGGCTTCTGAACTTGCTGAATTTGAAATTTCTGTTACAATTCCTATAAATTTTCGTTTAAGATAGGCATCAACTTCAATAGCGGCCGTATCCCCTATTTTAACCCGCACGATATCGTTTTCATTTACACTTACATTCACTTCCATCTCCTTTAGATCCGCAATACGCATCATTTCGGTGCCCGCAAACTGAGATGTACCAACCACCCTCTCCCCTTTTTCCACATTCAGTTTAGAAATTGTTCCATCAGCAGGAGCAAAAACAGAAGTTTTGGTTAAGTTATCATTTGCTTCCTTAAGCGATGCCTGTGAGCTGATAACCGTATATTCAGATGCTTTCACGCTTTCCTTGGCGCCATCAACATTGGCCAGTGCAACTGCGAATGAGGCCTTAGCTGCATCCCATTCCGATTCGGAAATTACGCCTTGTTTATATAGCTTTTCGTTGCGTGTATATGAGGCCAACGCATTTTCGTATTGTGCATTGATTTGCGTTAAACTCGATTTTGAAGTGGCAAGATTTGCTTTTGAAGTATTTACTGCAGCACTCATTTTATCGAGTGAAGAAAGATAAAAATCAGGATTTATCTTAGCCAAGAGGTCGCCTTTTTTAACCTGATCGCCTTCTTTTACGTAGAGTTCGACAATTTCGCCTGAAACATCCGGACTAATTTTTACTTCAATCTCAGGTTGAATTTTCCCGTTGGCAGAAACTGTTTCAACAATGGTTTTCTTGGTCACTAAATCAGTACTAACTAACGTTTCTTCAGTACTACCAATCCAACCCTTCTTTTTGGCTACAATTACAAATATGATTAAAACGCCAAATGCGATCAGCAAGTAACGAACCAGTTTTTTTTTATTTTTCATAACAGATCAATTAATCGGTATTATTTTAACATAATGGGTTTCCCCATGTAAAAATCAAGCACTTTCATTCTGAACACAAATTCATATTTTGCCTGAAGCAATTCAGATTCAGCTTTGGCGAGTTTGGTCTTTGCATCGTTATAATCAAGCGTATTCGACAAACCCACATCGAATTTTTGTTCGGTATATTTAAACGATTCCTTATAGGCTTCGAGTGATTTTTGGGCAGCCTTATATTTGTTCAAAGCAGCAGTGGCATCAGCATAAGCCTGCTGAATTGTCTTAAAAAGTGTATTTTTTGAAATCTGAAGTGAATATTCGGCACTTTGAATCGCAATTTTTGCTTTGCTTATTGCAGAATTGGCTCGCCATCCATTAAAAATAGGTAATGTCAGGGTGAAGCCATACGATTTATTAATATTGTCGTTAATCTGATCATTAAATGGAGTATTCTCATAAAGATAATTAAACGCAGGAGCTACAACAGCAACGGGATTGGTTTGAGAAGTAAAACCAATGGTATCAATGCCATTGGGCTCAATACCCAACAGCCGTTTGCTTGCCCCAGAAAAACCTGTACCATAAGAAGCTCTAAGGGTGAGCGAAGGACTTCTCATTCCACGTGCAATTGACAAACCTATTTCGGAGCTTTTTAGTTTTAATTCGGAACTTTTAATTTCTGGCTGCAAGCCAACTGCAATACCATAAATAGTTTGCGGATTTAGTATTGTGGCGCCTACAGCAGCAATATCCAGTTTTGGTTTTTCAATTTCGAGACTGTCAGCCGATTGCAAATCTAGCATTTGTGCCAGAGTAAGGTAAGAAAGATCCAGCTGATTTTGTGCATTAACAACACTCAGTTCTTCGGTAGCTTGCTGTGCCTGCAAAGTAAAGAGCGCACCTTTGGCAAGACTTCCTGCATCAACTAATTTTTGGTTACGGGAAACTTGTTGTTTTGTAATTGTCAACTGGTCATCGGCATTGCCGAGCAATTCAATGTTAAAAAGAATTTGAAGATAAGCTGTAGCAATATTCAACGAAATATCGTTTCGCATTTTATCGGCATCATATTTACTTGACTGCAGATCAATTTTATTTTGTTTTATAGTATTTAAAAGTTGAAATCCATTAAAAAGCGTTACGGAACTACTTAAATAAAAATTATCGCTCTGCACTTTGTCCGAAGCAAACTGATTGGTGTACATATCAACCGTTTTTCCGAAATTATACGAATGGCTGATACTTCCGTTTACGTCGGGAAAAACGCCAATCTTGCTCTGCAATAAATTTATTTTTGCAAGCTGAACAGAAAGTTCCTGCTGTTTTACTTGTATATTGTTTGCAAGCGCATAATCAATACAATCCTGCAACGACCACACTTTTTGAGCAGATATTGTTGTAGAAAACAGTAAAGCAATTAAAATCGGGATAAACCTAAGGTATCTCATTAAAAATAATATTATGAAAAACAAAATTACAAATTATTAGACGTATTAGGCTCCTAAAACTTTCTTTTTTTGATTGAAATATGAACTGACAAAAAAATAAAAGAACAGCAAGGCTTTAGGTTGCAAAAATTATTATAAATTTGTTTCAAATGAAAGCTGTACAAATGAAAAAAATATTAATTCCGGCAATACTTTTAATCTTTTTTAGCTGTGGCTTATCGGCACAAGAAAAATCATTAAAAAAAACCAAATCTCTGTCTGATACCATTGATGTAATAAACTATGGCATTAATTTAAACATTGTTCATCTTTCCACAAAAAAAATCAGTGGATTTACAAAACTCAAATTAATTCCAAAAGCAAACAATACCAACATCGTTTCGTTGGATCTGCTTAAACTTACCGTTGATTCTGTGTTTTTTGAAAACACTAAAATAACCGCGTATAATTACAACGACACATTGTTGCAAATTCCTTTGCCCTATCCAATAAACATTACAGACACTTCTAATGTAATTGTTTTTTATCATGGCTATCCTCAAATGGATGCATCGGGCTGGGGCGGTTTTTATTTCAATAGCGACAGCACTTTTGCATACAATCTAGGCGTTGGATTTGATGCGGAACCCCATACGTATGGAAGGGTTTGGTTTCCGTGCGTAGATAATTTTACTGATCGTGCAACATACGATTGTTCCATTACTGTAAAAACTGGAAATATGGCCGTGTGCGGAGGAAGTTTGTTAAGCACCGTTAATAATGGCAATGGCACTCATACTTACAACTGGCGACTTTCAAATACCATTCCCACTTATCTTGCCTCGGTAGCTGTTGGAAATTATGTTGCTGTTTCCTCAATGCATAATGCTTTAAACGGACCTATTCCGATAAAATTATATGTTCGCCCCGTTGACACAACAAATGTAAAAGCTTCATTTATTAATCTTCCAGCGGTACTGGATCATTTTGAAAGTCTTTTTGGACCTTACCTCTGGGAAAGAGTTGGTTTTGTTGGCGTTCCGTTTAACAGCGGCGCCATGGAACATGCTACAAATATCGCATACCCTTTTTATTGTATTAACGGCACTCTTAGCTACGAAGATTTGATGGCTCACGAATTTTCGCACCACTGGTTTGGAGATCTGATTACATGCGAAACAGCAGAAGACATGTGGATAAACGAAGGCTGGGCTTCGTATTGCGAGCCGCTTTACAAAGAAGGAATTTATGGCAAATCTGCCTACGACAGTTATGTGAAAAACACTCACTATTCTGTTTTAAAAAGTGCTCACGTGAATGATGGCGGCTACTTTCCGATATATGGAATTCCATCTAACATCACTTATGGAACCACAGTTTATGATAAAGGAGCTGATGTAATTCATACTTTAAGAAATTATATGGGCGATTCTTTATTTTTTTCATCGGTTAAGGCTTTGCTGAACACTTATAAATTCAATAATATTTCTACTGCCGAATTCCGTGATTTTTTATCGGCTCAAAGTGGAATAAACTTGACTGATTTTTTTGCCGGATGGATTTATACTGCAGGTTTTCCGCATTTTTCAATTGACTCAATCATTCCTGAAGGAAGTGCAAACAATTACCGCGTTTACGTGAAACAGAAGCTACACCAGAAACCTGCTTTTGTGAATTCAAATAAAATTGAGATTACTTTCATCAGCAATACCTGGCAAAAATATTCCGAAACTATAAGTTTTTCGGGACAATACGGAAACCAACTTGTTTCGCTGCCATTTACTCCGGTTACTGCATTTATGGATTTGTATGAAAAAACCAGCGATGCCTCTACGGACTATTACCGGATTATTAAAACAGCAGGAACCCAGAATTTTCCTTTTTCCTTTTTCACTTTAAATGTTATTAATATTACTGATTCTGCACTCTTTAGGGTTGAGCACAATTGGGTTTCTCCTGATCCTTTAAAAAACGCTTCACCTGAAATTTTCAGAATTTCGACAAAACACTACTGGAAAATTGACGGTATTTTTCCTTCAGGCTTCAACGCCAAAGGGCAGTTTACTTACAACAGGGGAAGCACCGGATTTGACAATGCTCTGCTTCCATCAACTGCATCAACCGATTCGCTTGTGCTTTTATACAGAGCTAACACCGCAAACGACTGGCAAGTTGTAAATTTTATTAAAAGCGGGAATACTTCTGCCGGAAATCTAAGTACAGATAATTTAAAAGCAGGTGAATATACGTTTGGCATAGGAAAGCCAGGCCAGTCAGGAATTAAGGAAATAAATTCAAGCGGTGCGATGAAAGTTTTCCCAAACCCTTCGAATGATTTTTTTACCATTGATTATAAAATTATGAGCAAGGGAAAATTATACATTCTTGATGCAAACAATAAAATTATCGATTCTGTAAATCTGGCATCCAATGAAGATAAAATCATCTGGAAACCTAAACACAAAGCAAATGCAACCTATTTTTTTAAAATTGTTTGCGGGAATAGCACCGTTGCAAGCGAAAAGGCTTTACTCATAAAATAAGAGGAAATATTCGCCGTTTGCTTTTAATAGCCCATAATTATGAGAAAAATTATTTCGATAATAATACTATTTTTCTTTTTTCAAAATACTTTTTCACAGAAATATGATTTAAAACCTGAATATTCTGATTGCATCACTGCATTGGAAATAACTGATACACTTATTCATTTCAAGGATTCTCCAAAAGGGAAAGGCAATGTTATTGAGTTCAAATCAACGGATTACTCAAGTCCTTATTTTTTCCCTCAGGAAGACAATTCGCTCTGGATAAAATTTACAGTTCCTAATAAATGCACGTTAAGCCTTGAGATCATTCCAGATACACTAAGTGACGATTATGATTTCTTGCTGTTCAAATATACCGGAAACGAAGCAGACTTTTGTAATAAAATAACTTTCAAATCATTGAAGCCATTGCGTTCTATCATTTCGACAAACGACAGAAAAATTGCATGTAAAACCGGATTGAGTATAATTGAAACAAAAACCAATGTGCCTCCGGGTTATGGAAAATCTTATGGAAACGCTGTAAAAGCTAATTCTGGCGATGTGTTTTACCTTGCAATAAACAATGTTTGGGAGCCGGCATTCACTGATCCGAATTATGCAAGAGGCGGGTTTATCCTAATGTTGCATTATACCGAAATCAATAATGCCAATGTTAAAATTGTTGATAAACAAAGTCAATTGCCAGTTTCAGCAAACATCGACATTATCTGCAATAAAAAACCAGACACGTTGAATGCCTTCCTGCATCCAAAAAAGGTTAGTGAATATTCGTTTTCAAAAAAAGCCAGCACGACATATATTTTCAATGTTTCTGCAAAAGGTTATCTGGGAAGCAATACAGAGTTTTTTTCAAAAACCAATTCGGATACAACATTTACCATTGCACTTGATAAAATTGTAAGCGGCGCAAAAATGAATATCGAAAATATTTATTTTGCAGGAAATAAAGCAAGTATTTTACCAGCATCATTGCCCGCATTGGAAATGCTTTACTTAACAATGAAAGAAAATCCGGAATTAAAAATTGAAATTCAGGGTCATGTGAACTGCCCAACAAATAACTGCCTTGAGTCACCGGCATGGCTGCAAAATCTTTCAGATAAACGAGCAGAAGCGGTTCAGGAATATCTTATCATTAAAGGCATTTC
>JBBQSF010000109.1:0-10423 GCA_038214085.1 Bacteroidales bacterium
AAAGGTTATCGTCAATAAAACCAGCAACTTCATATATTCCTTGTGCTTGAATAATTTCAAGAACTACTTTGGCATGCCCGTCAATCCTTGCACCAACGATAACTACTTTTTTCAAATTTTATAAAAATTAGGAACTGCAAAATTAACAAATTTGTGTATTCAAAGCTTATTCTCCGGCAATTTGTTTGTAGAATTGAATCAAGCGATGAATATTCCTTTGTAATGATATTTCTTCTCTTTTTTTAAGCATTTCAGAAACAAGGGGTCGATAATCTCTTGTAGCGATAATATCTTTTAGATGAAATAAGTCTTGTGAATTCAATGTAAACCCTGCACTGTATCGTTTTACAATCCAGCTTTGGTAAATAAGTTCTTTTGAAACGAGAACAGGAATACCTGATTCTATATAATTAAATAATTTAAGTGATGTTGCATATTTTATTTTTTCTGCAGAAATTCCAGTATCCTTTATAAAAAAAGGAATTAAGCCAAAATGATATTTGCACAATTCATCGGCTAGGCAATCCTGTGAAACTGGCTTATGAAAATGAAAATACTTGTTATGCTCCGCAATTTGTTCGTATTCTGCTTTATCGGTGTGGTGAACAGAAGGACTTGGGTAAATATGAAAATGTATTTTCTGCTCCGACAATATTTTAATTAAACCGGAAAACTGTATTGTTCCATAATGGGATTTATTCCTGTGAGAACCGGCAATGCCTCCTGCATAAACCAAATGAATTTCATCTTCAGATAACTGCTTGGTATTGCTTTCAAAAAAATCATTATCACAATATAGTGGAAAATATATTGTAGGAGGTTTGGGCTTTTCATATTTACGAAGCGCAACATTAGGTTCAAGGCTAGCACCAACAACTCCATTTGCCAGTTTTAAACATTTTTTTTCATAAACCAATTCCGATTTCAGCCAACGGATATCTGGGTTCAAACCATAATAGCAGGAATAAACGTCTTGCATATCTATTACAAAAGGTGTTTTTACCATTTGCCTTACAATATCAGGATAAAAAGATTTTGGGGCAAAAGCATGATAAACATAAACTCCTTTCAACTGTTTAATAATTCGTTTTAAATGAAATTCGTTTCGAAACAATAGAATAAGATCCCATTCATTTGACGAAAATTCTTTAATAAAACCCTTTTTGTGTGCAATAAGTACGCAATAAATTTCTTCACGTTTTAACCATTTGGCTATTCGCGAAACACGTGGAACTAAAGACTCTCCGACAAATACAATTTTTTTTATTTCAGGATTTGTATTTCTATAGGATTTCTTTATTTTGATTTGTAAAATAAGTAAAATGAAATCAAAACACGATGTTAATTTATTGTAAGCAAGATTATAAATTTTACCGTATAATATTATTAATAATTTAAGTTTCATTTATTTTCAAATCTAATGCACAATATTACATAAAATTTCTGTTTAGAGTCCCACGTATTGGTAAATTTCTGTTAATAGCGTTACCAATAATGGTGATGCGCAAATTATGGAAAATGACAGAATTCATTTACCGCAAATTTTTCTCTATTTTAGTTTTGTAACTGAACCATGTATGGTTTTTGACATTTTATTCATACTACAAGTATAATTTATTATATAATAATATACGCCATCAGGACACACAGCATTTAAATTCCTCCCGTCCCATTTCTCAAAAATATTATCAGAATAAAAAACAACATTTCCCCATCGGTTATAAATCAATATTTCGCCAGCTTCAATGTTTTTCAATACAGGATAAAAGAAATCGTTATATCCATCGCTGTTGGGTGTAAAAACATTTGGAATTTGAATATCACAACTGCAATCATTTATCACTTCAACATAAACCTCATCAAAAAAAATTGCATTGGTATTATTATCTTCAATCAACACCTGATATGTTGTATTCACAGTTGGGAAAACAGAAATACTATTGCTATGCTCCTGCCCAAAAACAGAACTATCAATTGGCAAGGAAGTCCAAGTATAACTTAAATCACACCCGTCACATATCGAAGCATTTAAAACCAAGTTACTATCACATAGCGTAATCACATCCTCAAAAAGCTTAAATGGAGAAACGCTGACATCCTCAACATAGTAATATGCACCTAAATAGCCCAATATATCATTATTGGAGTTTTGAACAACAGTAGTGTTATTGTCTGGAACAAAATTTCCAATTGTTAAATATCTCTCATTTCCATTAGATTTGAAATATGAGTTCAGAGTTGTCCAGTTTACAGTATCAGAAACCATTACCCCGTTTAACTGAGGTGAAAGGTAATTCAATACCTGATAAGGTGCCCCATTATTATTAATTGTAATGTCGGATGCTGATAAGCAGACACCAAAGTTATTAGAGCAATATGCTGAATTATCAGCTAAATTAACAGAAACAGCAATTTGGTATGTAACTCCGGAAACCAGACTTATTCCTAAATCTTGTTTAATGTATTCTCTGTAATTAGGTTTATTTGCTAAATACGTATATATCCCAGCATAGCCACTCCCACTTTCTGGGTTTTGGAATCCGCCCCAGTTCGTTGGAATGGCAGGCGAATAAATTGAACTACTGGTTGCACAAATATTTAAATAATCAGGGGTGCTTAGTACTGAAGTGCTAGTAATATCAACATTTTTCCAAAAAAGACAATTATTAATTTGAGAAACAGAATTGGGGCAATTGGAAAATAATTCAAAATCAGAATTTCGAACAAAATTAATACTCTGCGAACTTACCTCCGAAAAAATAGAAATAAGAAATAAACTTAAAAATACATTTAGTTTCATATTTTTCCACATCAAAATATATCGAACCAACGATGCGGAAATGCCAGAATATTCGCCATTATTATGATTTATGTAATTTTGTTACAATATTACTAAAAATATTTGTTTTTATACCGAATGGCTAACATGATAATCAAAACAATTTAAAAAGTAATTGTTTTGAACTGTTAGTCCATCGGCATAACCAAACCAGACAAAATATTTCATTTTAATCATCTTGTTGGCGGTTTGGTATTAGGGAATGAAACTCTAAGAATGCATAATTTCACATATAAGATAGTTCAATCATTACTCCATTCAGGAATATATTTGGTGAAAATTAATACAAATAATGGCATAATGACCAAGCGATTCATTCTCAATTAAATTTTTCGGATTTATTTGATACCTTCATTAATTACTCCGATTACTCAATTAATTTCTTCTGAGCTTTTAATAATTTTTTATACGCTTCAAGTTCCATAGCTGGAGAACCGGTTACCGTGGCATTTGCAGGAATGTCTTTAGTAACCAAACATCCCATTCCTAAAGTGGAGTTTTCACCTATTGTGATTCCATTTCGCAAAATTACAGAAGGAGCAACCCAGCAATTGTCTCCAATTATTGTACTGCCACCAATCATTGTGCATGCAATAACAAGAGTATTTTCACCGATAGAAACATTATGTGCAACATGCACAAGGTTGTCAATTTTTGCCCCCTTTTTTATTATTGTATCATTTAATGCTCCTCTGTCAATGCAGGTAGAACTTCCTATTTGAACATCGTCTTCAATTACAACATTACCGTAATGCGGGAAATTAATGTTATTTCCATTTTCGTCTTTTACAAATCCAAAACCCCAATTGCCTATTGTTACGTTTGACCTTATCAAAACGCGATTTCCAATTATTGTGCCTTTCTGAATATGAGTATTTGCGCCAATTACACAATCTTCTCCAATAACCACATTTTTATCGATCACGGTATTGGCGCCAATGGATGAATTTCTTCCAATTAAAGCTGTTTCATGAATAACAGCAGTTGAATGTATTTCGGTATCGTTTTCTTCTTTAAAAAAATGAGCAAGACAGTCAACAAATGAATTTTTGGGCGTTTCAGAAAGTACAATAAGAGCAGAAATTTCCTTGCGTGTTTCCTCGTCTAAATTCTTATATATCAAACTATCAATAACTATTAGAGAAGCTTTTGTTTCCAATATTAATTTACTGGCATTCGACTGATATTTCGACGACAAAAAAGTGATATGGTTTTCCGTAGCCTCAAAAATATTTCTGGGACCAATTATTTTTTTAGAATTGTCATATTTTGATTCGATTATTTGAAATGATCTGGATTCAAAATAATCTAAAATTTTTTCGAGTGTAATTATAGTTTCCATCGTAAGATTTGAAAAGTTTCAGCATATTTTTCATTAATTTGTAAACCTTTTATTTTCAATAGCGATCTTAAATAATCTTCGTTATTGTATGGTCGGAATCCCTGAGATTTATATAGTCGCAGCGCCTCGATTTTTTTCTCAATATGATTTTCGTCAAGCACAACATACATGTTTGACAAAAATGCAAAATTATTCCATGGCATTTCGTATGATAACAAACAAGATTGTTTGAATGCTCTAACTCCTTCTTCATAAATTGTTTTATGATCCTGATGTATATCCGAACTACTGGGAAGAAAAACCAAGTCGTATTTAGTAGATTTACTCAACTTCACCATTACTTCAAGTATTTCTTGTCTGTATTGGGGGAACACCCTTACCTCAAAATCGTAGAAGAAGACATTTTCTCTTTTTATACCAAAAAAATCGACAACTTGAAAAAGCTCTTTTTTAATAGTTCCTGAAGGAAAACCGTCAGGAATAGATTTTTCACAACTGCTAAAAACTGCATAATGGATTTCAATGTTATTTTCGAGTAGTTTTGCAATGGTTCCACCACTTGAAAATTCTGCATCATCAGGATGTGGACACAAGAAAAGTACTTTTTGAATATTCTTAAAGCCTAATTTATTCATAAATATTTTTTTAATATTTGAGATAACTGACGGGTAGTTTCAAAACGACTATATTGTTTGATTTGTTCAATGTTTACAGCAAATTTAGAATTATTTAACCAATTTTCGAAAACACTTTGTAAAAAATTTATTATCCCATCAATATCACTTCGTTCAAAGACTTGACTGAGTGTAAAATCTTTCAGCAAATTTGCAGCATCACCTTTGGGATTGCCTAAACATAAAATTGGTTTACCTGCGGCAATATATTCCATTAATTTTCCGGAAATCAGCAATTCACTGTTTTTCATTTCAGCCAGACTATTAAAGAGCAAATCAGAACTAAGCATATAAGTAATTGCCTTTTCCTTAGGAACATATTCAATATGCTCAAAATTCAGTTCTGGTATTATCCTGCCAACCTCTGAAATGTTATTTGGGGAAACATTACCTATTAATCTGAGTTTTAAAAATGGAAGAACAGGGTGCTTGATTTCATAAAAATAATTCAATGCCTTCAGAAAAGCCGTAATTGGCTGAGTATCGGAAAGCATTCCAATATGACTTATGGTGAAGAAATCAGGATCAGGTCTAATTATAATATCTTTGAAATCATTTTCGTCATATCCATTGTAAATAAAATTAACCTTTTCGGGATTAATTTCGCCTTTTTCAACTAAATGATCCTTCATCGACGGACCAATAGTTAAAATTCCATCTGCTTTTTTTAATATTTTTCGTTCAAGCTTTCTGTCGATATTTTGTGCTAATCTTGTTCTATACAAATGTTTATTGTAATGCAAATCTGACCATGGATCTCTGAAATCTGCAATCCATGTTATTTTAAATTTTTTCTTAAGTTTAAATCCAGCAAGATGTGTTGAATGAGGAGTTCCATTTGTAATGATAAGTTTAATATTTTCTTTTTTAATAATTCTTGAGGCTTCTTTTACAGCATATCTAACCCAACCGACTCGGGCATCAGGGATAAAAAAATTTCCGCGAATTGCTCTGCTTATTTTTCCCATTAAACTTGGTTTTGACTCGCCTGCAAAGCCAATGGGTATGGCTGTAGTATTGTTTCCGCTTAATAAACGCGAATACAATTTAAGTGGTTCGAGGGTATTGGTTTTATGCACCTCTATATTTTCAACAAAAGCATTCAGTGTATTGTCAAAATATCTGTAAGATGCTTTTTTTTCGTCAACTGTAACTACTATTGGTTTTATTCCAAACTCCGAAAGATATTTACAGAAATACATCCATCGCTGAACTCCAGATCCTCCACTTGGCGGCCAGTAGTAAGTAATAATCAGTACTTTTTCCATTTTACTTAATCCACAGGAACTTCAGGTTGTTTATTTATTCTGCGGCGCAATTCAACAAACAAGCCTCCTGCTAAAACAATAATTAAGATTATACTGCTTGCTAAAGATATTTTCTCGCCAACAACATATACTTTTGGTTCAAATTTCCACACTATTTCATGTGTTCCGGCAGGAACTTCCATTGCTCTTAAAACATAGTTTGCACGGAAATAAGGCATAAGCTTTCCATCTATATAAACATTCCAACCCTTATCATAATAAATCTCCGAAAATACTGCCAGCTGTGGCTTTGAAGCAGAATATTTATAGCTTAATTTATTTGGAAGATAATCGGAAAGTATAATGCTTGCTGTGGTGTCCTTTCCGGGGGTTTTATTTGTTATGTTGCTCTCAAACCGTTTGTCAACAATAGCTGTTGCAGAAGGATCAAAGGTTGTTAAGGCAGCCATTTCTGAGTCGGCATTTGCCACAAGTTTTACCTGATCAACAAACCAGGCACATCCAAGGGTATTTGGGTTTTTTATTGGAGCTGCTCCCGGATTGTAAATGATATATTTTGCATTGAGCATATTTAAAACAGGAATTTTGGTTAAAGCTACAAATACAGCTGAATCGGCTGATTTTGCTGAAAATGCTGTTTTAATTTTGGTGATATCACCTGACAGCGGACCTTCTATCAGTTCCTGATAACGTTTAAGTTTAGCCCCATGATACCCGCCAATGGATTTATGGTAGTACGAAGTACCAGCATCATTAAAAGGATCGCTCAAGTTAAGGACTCTGTAATCTAAAGTTTTATCAGCGAGTATGGTTTCGTTGGCAAGGGTTTTAGGATATGGTATTGTAGCTTTTGCTTTACTTTCAAAATTATCAGAATTCAAATAACGCTTGTCAACAGGCCACATATCTATCACTACAATTAAACTCAATAAGGTTATAAGAAGAATTTTACTTTTAATTTTTTCTTTAACAAATAGCCAAAGAAATGTAATTGCAATTAAAATAAATACCAGCGAACGAATACTGTCAGCAACCAATAAACCTTTTCTGTCAGCCTGAAGAGCCGTCATAAACCAATCAGGGAAATAGCCCTGACTTACATATTGTGCATCGCTATCCATAACATAGTTGTAGAACATACTTCCGATAAGTCCAAAAACAACAATCAGTCCGATAGCCACAAACGAAGAGCGTTTCAATGCTCTAATTTTAACTTCTTTTAAAATAGTTGCATCAAATAATTTCTGTAATGCCAGCATAGCAAGAATTGGAATACTCAATTCCGCTATTACCAATGCAAAAGAAACGGATCTGAATTTATTATATCCAGGAACATAGTCGAAAAAGAAATTACTAAACCACATCATATTTTTCCCCCATGCAAGGAAAAATGACATTGCTACTGCGGACAAAATCCACCATTTGTATTTCCCTTTAACGAGAAATAAACCCAAAATAAAAAGGAAACACATAATGGCTCCAGCATAAACTGGACCCGAAGTAAATGGTTGTGCTCCAAAATATGTTGGAAGTCCTTTTACTGCTTTAAGTGCCTGTGCCTTTGGATAGCCATTTTCGATCAATGCCTTATAGCTGTTTGAACTGGCGCTTAAATCTTCGCTTCCGCCACCATTAAAATTAGGAATTAATAATGTAAATGTTTCCATTTTGCCATAGCTCCAGCTTGTAGCATAATCGCGGTCGAGGCCAGAAGTTTTATTGGCAGCATCGGCAGTTAATTCGGATTTTCCGCGTGTTGTATATTTTCCGTATTCGTATGTTGACCAAAGATTGGTTATATTTACTCCAATTGCGATAAACAGTGCAGCCAACATAATAACTGTTGCCTTAAAAAATTCTTTTATTTTCTTTTCTTTATACTTTCCGATAAATTCAACAATTCCAAGTATAACAACCATCAGCATCAGATAATAAGTCATCTGTATATGATTGGTATATATTTCTAGTGCAAGAAAAAGAGCGGTTAGCACACCTCCCAACAAATATCGCCCTCTAAAACAAAGTATAATTCCAGCCAAAACAGGTGCCATATAACCAATGGCATGAGCTTGGGTATTATGCCCTGCAATAAGTACAATAAAAAAGAAAGAAGAAAATGCAAAGCCAATTGCCCCAATAATGCTTAGTTTTGGATCGACTCGCAACACCAGAAGCAAAATAAAAAACCCGATAAAATAAAGGAATACGAGCCCGGCAGGATGAGGAAGACCTAAAAGGAAAACTTTATCAATATATTTAACCAAATTGCCATGATATACAACAGATATCTGGAATGCAGGCATGCCACCAAACATAGAATTGGTCCATAATGCTTCTTCTCCGGTTTGCTCACGGTAATCAGAAATTTCTTTTGACATTCCCTGAAAATGGGTAACATCGGACTGCTTAATTTGTTTACCTTCCAATAATGGGCTGAAATATGCCATAGTTAAAGCAATAAATAGCACAATAGCACCAATCACTGGCCAGATTTTGATTAAATTTACTTTCTTCATACGGTATGTTTATGATTTTAAAAAACTAACTTATAAATGATTTATTTTACCTCCTCGTAATCAACGTATTCACCTTCATCGCCTGAAATTTTCGATTTGGTTTCTTTCTTTTTAATCCTTACTTCGCCTTCTGGAGGAGGTGGTTGATTTTGCTGGTTTGCATTATATATATTTCGTGATATCTTATCCATGTATGATTTGAGAATAAAAGGCAAAAATACCCGAACCAATAAACGGAGCAATAAAATTACGAGAATTACAATGAGAAGTGCTTTCAATTTTTCTGATTTTCAGCAAAGATAAAATATTGTATTAAATTTTTTGTTCAGAATCTGTTTAAATTTCATATAAAATATTTATTTGCCCCGTCAATTCGAGTTTTTCTATCGTCGCTTCTCGATACCCGCATACATTTTTTTATTTGATTATTTTCTATACCGATACTGAATTCGTAGTAGTCCAAAAAAACGGACTCCAACGATTTCATGATCGGCATTTACCATACTACTAAGCAAGAAATAGTCTTGGGCCTATTTCTTACTAAGTATTGGTATTAGAAGCGAACTCGAAGTGACGATAGAAAAAGTATCGAGAATAGGGGCACAATAATTTCATGTTTTTAAGTTTAAACAACCTCTCAAAATGCTGAACATTATTTTATTTCCTGAATTTTGCGTGTCATAGCTGCTGCCATTTTGCGAGGTGCCAGTCCGGCAAAAAAAACATTGAGTTTATTTGAAAAACCGTGTACTGCCGCTGTTTTGCCTTGCATCAGCGCTTTGTAACCAAAAGCAGCAACCGAAGCTGCAGAAGGGATTTTAGAGTTGAAAAGTTTAGAACCATCAACCGATGCCGCTTTACTAAAATTAGATTGTGTAGGGCCAGGGCATAAAGCGGTTACTGTAACTCCAGTTCCTTTTAATTCATTTGCAATGGCAAAAGTAAAAGACAAAACATAAGCTTTTGTGGCATAATAAACCGACATGAATGGTCCGGGAATAAATGCTGCTACTGAGGCAAGGTTTAGGATTCTGCCTTTTTTATTTTTCACCATTTCGGGTAAAAATAATCTGGTGAGTTTGGTAAGAGCAAGTATATTAAGATTTATCATTTCTTGCTGCTTTACCAGATCGCTTTCATAGAAGAGCCCATAATCTCCAAATCCTGCATTGTTTACCAATATTTCGACAGAGATATTTTCTGTGGAAAGTATATCTGCCAGTTGCTGAGGAAAATCATGTGTTGACAAATCGCCGCTGATGATTTTTACATTTACCGAATAATCAGATTCAATTTCTGTTTTAATTTTTTGGAGCATTGCCTGATTTCGAGCGGTAAGAATCAGATCGTAATTATTTCTAGCAAAAACCAATGCCAGTTCGTAACCTATTCCTCCGGAAGCACCTGTTATTAATACGTTTTTATCCATTTTTTTTAATTTCATTAATTCTCTTTTTAATTATTTAGCCAAACCAACTGCACTAACCTACTCGGCAGTTGCGGATAATATTGATTGCCGATAATTTCAATAAAAATTATACAATCAATCCAAAACTTTCAACATGCCAAATGATTTCATTTTTAGTTGAAGTATATAACGAATATAAAATTTTAATTTATTGTAATTCATATAATTATATTTAAATCACAAATGTCCGATAAAAAATGATATATCCAAAAGGATGTAAATTTATTGTTTTCTTTCCTTGCCTCGTTCCTAAAGGATGAATTGATTTTTAGCAATTTACATCCTTCAGGACAGAGGCAAAATAAATTGATAAAAA
>JBBQSF010000110.1:0-10381 GCA_038214085.1 Bacteroidales bacterium
CTTGATGTTGTGAAGGTTTCTTTGTATGTTTGATAAGAGATACTTTATGAAGTTACAAACTTCGTAAGAAATACAGTGCGAAGTTTCAAACTTCGCACAACTTATTTGCTTTTGCGGAGCAAAACATTTCGTTAGTCAAAATAATCAGTCAAAGCTAGGATAAAACTAATAAAAAAGCTTCTCTTATTTGTTTTTGCTTCTGGAATAAGGGCTTGAATGTTGCGAAGAAAATTCTCCTTTCGCATATTTGAAATATCCTGCAACGGCTATCATTGCTGCGTTATCAGTACAGAATTCAAATGGTGGAATAAACGATTCCCATTCTCCTGCTTCTTGCTTCGCAATAAATGCACTGCGCAATTCAGAATTCGCAGAAACACCTCCAGCTACAGCCACCTGAGTTATGCCTGTTTGTTTCACGGCAAGATCGAGTTTTTTCATTAAAATACTCACGATAGTAAATTGTACCGAAGCGCATAAATCATTAATGTTTTGGGAAATAAAATCGGAATCCTTTTTCATTTCATCACGCAAAAAATAAAGAATAGATGTTTTTAAGCCACTGAAACTAAAATTAAGCTCTGGTACTGATGGATGCGGAAAAACAAAACGATTTGGATTTCCAAGTTTCGCATATTTATCTACAAGAGGGCCTCCGGGATAAGGCAGTCCAAGAATTTTAGCGGTTTTATCAAAGGCTTCGCCGGCGGCATCATCAATAGTGGTACCTAGAATTTCTTGCGAAAAATAATCATTGACTTTTATTATTTGTGTATGCCCCCCCGAAACCAATAAACATAAAAAGGGAAATTTAGGAATATTTTTTTGTTCATCTTTCTTCTGTAAAAAATGAGCAAGAACATGGGCATTGATATGATCAATTTCAATAAGTGGAATATCTAGTGCAAGAGCAAATGCTTTTGAAAATGAAGTTCCTACTAAAAGAGAACCCAACAAGCCAGGACCATTGGTGAATGCAATAGCACTGAGCTGGTTTTTGTTTATATTTGCAAGGCTTAGGGCACGTTCTACAACGGGAATAATATTTTGCTGATGAGCACGTGAGGCAAGCTCGGGAACCACCCCTCCAAATTTCTGGTGTACATCCTGATTGGCGATAACATTCGAAAGCATAAATGTTCCGTCAATTACTGCTGCTGAAGTATCATCGCACGATGATTCGATACCTAAAATATACGTTGCCAAATTGTTTATCTTTGTTGAATTAATTGTCAAAAGTATCAAAAAATTAAGAAAAATAATATTCTTTTTGCTTCTCACAGTTTTGGCAGTGCCTGTGGTGTTATATTCAATGCTGCGGTTTAGTTTTATGCAGAATATAATTGCACATTACGCTTCAGGCTATCTTTCAGAAAAACTTAAAACTGAGGTTACGGTCGGAGCTGTTGATGTTACTTTTTTTCTGAATATTTCACTCGAAGACATAGTAGTTAAGGACAAACACAACAATTCACTTATTGATGCATCAGATATTGTAATTGATCTTGATGATATTTATTTTGCTGATAACCTTATCATTATTAATAAAATTGAAATCAATAATGCACTGATTCAACTGGTGAAATATGAAAATGAAAAGGAGTTGAATTTTCAGTTTATTATTGATGCTTTTTCATCTTCCGATACAAATAAAAACGATACTTCAAAAGCGTGGAAGATCCGTGTTTCCAAGTTTGGACTGGAAAAAAATCATTTTATTTATCACGACAGAAATAAAAAAGCAAAAATAAAAGGGATTGATTTTGATTACCTCGACCTTACCAATTTGAATTTGAATATGTCGAATTTTAATTTGCATGGCGATACGATGTTTACATTTATAGAATCATTGAGTTGTAAGGATCATAGTGGTTTTGAAATCAAATCTTTTTCTTCTCTTTTTCAGATGAATAAAAATGAAATTGATTTTTATGGCATGAAATTGAAAACAAAAGGCTCTAGTGTATTTATGAACATGGGCTTTGAAATAAATGATTACAACGATTTTAACGATTTTGTTAATAAAGTCAAACTGAACGCAAAATTTGGTTCCTCTGTTTTAGATATTTCCGATTTAGCATATTTTGCAACAGACTTGTGGGGTATGGATAGTCGTTTTTTTATTTCCGGTGAGTTAAAAGGAATGGTCTCTAAAATAAAAGGAAAGAATTTTATTCTCCGCTATGGCAATCAAACTAATTTTTATGGTGATTTTAGCATCACCGGTTTGCCAAATGTAAATGAAACATTTATCAAATTAAATGTAAAAGGATTATCAGCATCATTTGTCGATATGGCAGCATTAAAACTCCCGTCGGAAGGGAGCCCAAAATATATGACGTTTTCTCCAGAATTGCTGCGGTTGGGCATAATAAAATTCAAGGGTCACTTTACAGGATTTTACAATGATTTTGTTGCAAATGGCGACTTTAATACCAATCTTGGTAGTGTTGCCACAGATCTTAGTTTACGGAAAAATAAAGATTCAGGCCAGCTTGAATACAATGGTAATGTAAAAACTTCCGGGTTTGATATTGGTACAGCTCTGGGCATTCAGGATCAGTTGGGCTCTATTAGCATGAATGCAGATATTAAGGGCAGTGGTATTGACCCGAAAACGGCTGTTCTGGATATTAACGGAACTATTTACAGCGTGAAATTCAAGAATTATGATTACAAGAATGTAACACTGGCTGGCACATTGGATAAACAAAAATTTGTTGGAAATGCAAATGTAAGCGATGAAAATATTCAAATTACTTTTAACGGAAATGCTGATTTGAGCGGCTCGCTTCCTGTATATAATTTGAATGCTGACATTAAGCGACTAAGATTGTCTAAACTGAACTTTCTCAGAATAAAAGAAGATTCATTGGCCTATTTTACAGGTTTTGTAAAAATGAATTTTACTGGCAATACTATCGACAACATTCAGGGAAGTATTGTAGCTGAGAATACAGAATTTTATTATAAAAGAAAAAAATATATCCTGAAAAATTTTGAATTTATTAATACCGCACTTCCAGACGGAAATAAAAGCCTTACAGTGAATTCCGATTTTTTTGATGCTGAATTAAAGGGGAACTTTATGTTCGAAGATCTTTATCTTTCATTTTTGAAATTTTCTAAGGATTATCTTCCATCTTTCAGCAAGGATATTAAAGAAAATCTGGATTCCATCCCCGAAGAAAATTTTACGTATAAAATTCTTGTTAAGAATATTGACCCTCTGTGTCAGATTTTTATTCCTGAACTTAAAGTTGCCAAAAATACAATACTTAAAGGCTCTTACAATACATTGAAAAGCAATCTTGAAATTAACTTCACTTCAGCACGTTTGGATTATTCGGATAAAAGAATTGAAGATTTTTTCCTGAGTGGCAAAACAGAAAATTCCAGAATAAACATAAATTTCGGTTGTGAAAGAATTATTTTTGCTGACAGCGTTGGCCTTGATAATGTAATATTTAAATCCATTACACAGCGGGACAGTACAATGTATTCTTTGTATTGGAATAATAATAATACAAATACAAATATTAAAAATTCGGGAGATATAATTGGGATTACTTCCTTTTATCATCGTCCGCGTATTGAAACCAAATTACTTCAGGCAAATTTTGTAATAAACGATACAGCATGGGTTTTAAACCCTAATAATTATCTTATTGTTGACAGTAATAATATTTTTGTTCAGGATTATGTCTTTAGTACTCAGTGGCAGCAATTAAAAATAAACGGCACTCTTTCCGAAAACCCTGCAGATATTATGAATGTTAACTTCAAAGCCATTAACATCTCTGATTTTGATTTTATTATAGGAAAAAATAATGATGTTGATATTGATGGTTATATTAACGGAGATCTTATTGTATCTAATGTTTATAAAGCTCCGCTGATTCAGTCAAATCTTAAAATTGATGATTTCTATATCAACGGCGACCGTATTGGTAAAGCCGAAATGGTATCAACCTGGGACAATAATATTAAGGCATTATCGCTTAATGTAAACCTTATTTATGAAGGTTCTATCGGCTCTAATATACTTGTTACACTAAAGGGATATTATTATACAGATCGAGAAAAGGACAATTTTGATATGGATATAGAGTTGAAAAACTTTAAGCTTAAACTGCTTGAAAGATATATTTCTACTGTATCCTCCAATTTTAAAGGCTACGCCACAGGCAACCTGAAGCTCAGAGGTACTCCTGAAGATCCCGATTTGAGTGGCATGTTGTATCTTATTGTTAAAGGTTTCAGGGTTGATTATCTTAATACCAACTATTCATTTACTGATAGTGTTGAGGTTACGAAAAATGCATTTATTTTTGACCATACGGTTCTTAATGATTCTCGTGGTGATACTGCAATTTTCGATGGAAAAATTATGCACGAACGTTTTTATGATTTTTTCCTTGATTTTACTTTCAAGCCTTATAATTTCGAGTGCCTTAATACCAATTCTTCACAAAATAGCCTGTTTTATGGAAAGGCTTATACAACAGGAATTTTTAAAATTTATGGCAATGTAAATAATATTGTTATGGATATTTCTGCCAAAACTGAAAAAGGGACTCAGTTCAATATTCCTATTTCTGATGGTACTGAGATATACGAAAGCGATTATATTACGTTTAATTCTAAGTATCAAGATTTGGGGACAAAAGTAAAAGCCAACGCCGGAATGGCTGGTATAACGCTGAATTTCGACCTCGACATAACAAATGATGCAGCTATTCAAATTATTTTTGATTCTAAAATCGGAGATATTATTAAAGCAAAAGGAAGTGGTAACATTATTATGAAAATTAATACACTTGGCGATTTTAATATGTATGGTGAGTATGTTATCAACGAAGGAGATTATTTGTTTACACTTCAGAATGTGATAAATAAAAAGTTTGTGATTCAGAAAGGTTCAACAATTACATTTAACGGCAGCCCTTACGAAGCCAATGCAGATATTTCGGCTGTATATTCAGTTAAAACAGCATTGTATGATTTGTTTCCTGTAGAGAGCGATATGACTGAGAAATTTAAAAAACGAGAGATTGTAGAATGTCAGCTTACAATGAAAGATAAATTGATGAATCCTTCGCTTACATTTGATATCAATTTGCCCAACAGCGATGAAAGTACTATTACCCTTGTGAAAAGTGTAATCAACAACGAACAGGAAATGAACAGGCAGATTTTTTCACTTCTCGTTTTGAACCGCTTTATGACTCCTGAAAATATTCAATACTCGGCACTGGGATCAGGTTTTGGAAGTACTTCTTCTGAGCTGCTTTCAAATCAGTTGAGCAACTGGCTTTCACAAATCAGTAAAAGTTTTGATATTGGTGTAAATTACAGACCGGGAACTGAAATTTCTAAAGAAGAACTCGAAATTGCTCTTTCAACACAGTTGTTTAACGATAAACTCACTATAGATGGGAATGTGGGCGTTTCTGGAGCTCAAGCAAATAAATCGAGTAATATTGTTGGTGATGTAAATGTCGATTATAAAATCACCAACGACGGGCGTTTGCGTGTGAAAGGATTTAACCGCTCCAATGCCGTGGATTTACTTAATACAAATTCTCCATATACCCAAGGTTTGGGCGTTTTTTACCGTAGAGAATTTGATTCGTTTAACGAGCTTTTTATTAAAAAGCCTAAGAAATAATAAACTGCTTTGTATCCTTTATGTTATATTATTTTAAAAATGAACGGTAAATAATCAAAGCTCTATCCTTCATTGAAGTGTTGTCCGCTTTAATTAATATTTCAAGATTGACAAGAAATTCATTTTTCAACAAAGGTTCCAGTTTCATCATTTTATTTAAAATTTCCAGGCTGTAATATCTTACTCCAAGATCTTCATGTTGGCTCATCATCCATTTAAAACACAAGTCAACAAGCAACCCTGGATCTTCAATGTTTTCAATTCCGGAAAATTCATGAATTATTTTCAAAAAGTTTCTTTTAATACCACCGATTTTAGAATCTTTAATTTTTTCAGCGATTTCCTGCAGGTATGGATCGAATGCTCTATGGTCTTTTTCACAATACAACTGAAGGATTCTGGCAGAACGCATACAATAAGGGTAGGGCGCAGAAAAACTTAGTTTGTAAAGCAATTCAAAAATTGAAACATCCTGTTGAATGAGTAGCACTCCTTTATCAGCAGTTGCTCTTAAACTATCAGCAAGCACTTCTGTAAATATTTCCGGAATCTGGGCTTTTTTTGTTCGTTTTGCCATAATGCTAAATTAATAAACATGAAATTTCTGACAAAAAAAAAGCCCCGTAATTAAACGGGGCTAAAATTTTAAACGAGTTTTATAAACCTGTTTTAAGCTAGTTTAACATTAACTGCATTTAGTCCTTTTTTTCCATCCTGAAGATCGAAAGTTACTTTGTCATTTTCTCTGACTTTGTCAACAAGGCCTGTTGCGTGTACGAAATATTCCTTGTCATTTTCATCGTCTTTAATAAAACCAAAACCTTTGCTTTCATTAAAGAATTTTACTGTTCCATTGCTCATTGGTGATAATATTTAAATTTTTGCAAATATAATTAAAAAACAATACAATGCAACTATTTTTATGATATTTATTTAAATTTAATCGATAAAAAAGAAAGAACTTTATTTAATCGATGCTTTTTTTCTCAGATAATGATAGTCCAAATAATAGGAAATTTTAAGCGAAATACTGTTCATTTGGTCTGATTTTAAGGTGTTAGTGAAATTTTCACTAAACGGAATAAAAGTTTTATTATCACTTGTTAGTATCTGATTTTTCCACACAAAATTAAGTTCACTTCCCGGTGCAAATCTCCATGAAAATAAAAAATCAACGTTGAAGGCATTAAAGCTATTGTTCAAATTTTGATTAAAAGCGGAAGGAGTGATGCTCCCGTCATTCTGCAGGTCGTAAAATGATTGATAATCAACCGTGGACCAGTAATGTCGGGAGACAAGCTTAAGTGAAACGGATTTTGAAAAAATGTAATTTAAACCAATATTATTTTCAATTCTTCTCACATCTCTTTTTCCCATATATACATGGTTGGTATTTGTTAAATCAAAAGCAGCAAAACCTATGTCGTGCCATTCGTGATCAATGGAAAGGTTATAGCTAATCGAGAACCTGTTGCTGAAGCGAAATTTAGGACCAGCATCCCACCAGAAAGAATCTTTGAAATCTCCTTTGCCATTTAGATAACCTGCATTAGCTTCCCAGATGACTTTTTTTCGGATATTGCTTGAAAACAAAGTGTAAACCCACCAGGAAGAGGATTTCCTCAAGTAACGCCCCTGAATACGAGGCTCAAAAAAATCATAATTTTCGAATGGAATCAAATCAAGCATAACCGTTAATGTAGAAAAATCTTTTAATGTTGCGGTTGTTGTTGTTTTAAGTTCGAAGTTCTCAAAATGATAAGGCATGTATTGATTGGAATGATCCAATCTTAACTCATTTAGCAAGCTCATAAACTTATAGAAAGGATTATAAAAATTATAATTTACAACTGCTGTATTTTGAAGGCTGTTATTGAATTCAAGAAAGCCAAGATCATTTACATCATAATGATTAGAAAGAATGCTTTGTGTTAACGAAAATTTAAACCTACCACTGATTTTTCCATAAGAAATATTGGTTTTAAAACCCGATAATGCATTTGAATTTACGGAATCAAATTTTTCCGATAACGCCGCGTTTCCAAATACAGCAAATGAATTATTTTTGTTGGCAAGTTTGAATTCAGTACCTGAAACATTTGCCATTCGGCCACCTTTGTCATAGTATGCATTTGTGTTCACCAAACTAACATAAGAGTTTTTTTTGAACACCTGATCCAGAACAATGATATTATAATTTGTTAAGGCCTGAGTCAGCATTTGTCTTTTGTTTCCATACTTATCCTGAACCTCGGCATAACAGTTGCCTGAAATTGCGTTAAACAAACCGATTCCCAATCCTTTTGCAGTTCTACCTGAAAGTTTTGTTGCATTGATAAGTTGTGTTTCAATAGGATTTTTAACTATTGAATCTTTGTCAGATAATTTATTTTGAATATTGAAGTAATCTATCGGAATACTTCCAATACGCCTAGAATAAAAAAGATCGGCTTTGCTAAACAATTCCGTTGCCTCAGTAAAAAAAGGTCTTTTGTCTTCGTATTTGATTTCGAAAGGAGTCAAATTTAAAACAACCTCATCGGACTGAACCTGTCCGAAATCTGGAATTAGTGTCATGTCCAGAGTGAAACTCTCATTGATTCCAAATTTCACATCCATTCCTCCATTTATTGATGTTGACATATTTTCTTTGCCCACAATGTTGTAGGGGTAATGATTAAGATACATTGAAATATAGGGCATAAATGATAGCCTCAATGGAGGAACAATACTAGTAAATCCTGTGATTTCTCCTGATTGATTGCCGCTTTCACTATTGGAATTGTCCACCTTGTTCCAGCATGATATTTCCTGACTCCGCTGATGTGCACGCCAGAAATTCACACCCCAAGGTTTTCCAAGTGTTTTCGGAAAACGAATAGCTGCATGAGGAATTTCTATTTCGGCACACCATCCAAGAGAATCAATATTAACGGCGCTTTGCCAAACAGCATCCCATGTTTCGTCATATTCTCCCGAAGTACTTTTAAAGTCGAGCTGAATTCCCGAAGATGTAACAGCGAAAACAAATTCATGTATACCATCGTTGAAGGGATTTATTGAAATATTGAAATAATCTGCATTAAGTTCCTGCTCATCGCGAACACCCAATTCCTTTGGAATACTGTCAGGGTAAGGATCATACATTCTAGCAAAAATATAAATTGCGGAGTTATCGTAACAAATTTTTACTTCTGTATTAAATTTTGATGGTTTACCATTGATTGGCTGGAATTGGTAAAAATCGCTTGCTACAGGGCATTTGCTCCAGATTTCTTCATCTGCCAATCCATTTATTTTAATATTAGAATAAGAGCGTATTGCTTCTGTTTTTTTTATTATACGCTGTGCATTAGCCTGAATGAAGCAAACAAGTGTGAGGAAACAAATAATGCTATTTTTAATCAGGCGTTTCATACAGTATTCGAAATTACTAAATATGTTTGAAAAAAAGTATTTTGATAGATATTATTTTTTTACTTTTGAATCTTCATAAACAATATCTAAATGAATCTACACGAATATCAGGCAAAATCTTTATTGAAGTGTTTTGGGGTTGCAGTTCCCGAGGGAATTGTTGCCGATACTCCAGATGCTGCAGTTGATGCGGCTCACATGCTGCAAGATAAAACAGGAACAGAAGTTTGGGCAATAAAAGCTCAAATTCATGCTGGAGGACGTGGAAAAGGCGGTGGCGTTAAAATTGCCCGTTCAGTTGAAGAAGTTAAAGAATATGCAGGTAAAATTCTTGGAATGCAGTTGATAACTCCTCAAACTAGTGCTTCCGGGAAAAAAGTAATGCGTGTACTCGTTGAACAGAATATCTATTATAAAGGCGAAACCGAACCTAGTGAATTTTATATTGGTATATTGCTCAACAGGCAAACTGCAACCAATATGATAATTTATTCACCTCAGGGAGGTATGAGCATTGAAGAAGTTGCTGCAAAAACCCCTGAGCTTATTTATAAGGAAGAAATAGATCCAAAGGTTGGACTGCAGGCATTTCAGTGCCGTAAAATAGGTTTCAAACTTGGATTGAGCGGTCTGGCTTTAAAAGAAATGTCATCTTTTCTTTCTTCTTTGTACAAAGCGTATATGAGTCTTGATGCTTCTATGATTGAAATAAATCCGGTAATAAAAACTGCTGACAATAAAATATATGCAGCTGATGCAAAAGTAACCATTGATAACAATGCATTGTTCCGTCATCCGGATATTTCGTCTATGCGCGATTTTGGAGAAGAAGACCCGATGGAAGTTGAAGCCAGTTCTTTTGGACTCAATTTTGTAAAACTAGAAGGCAATGTAGGCTGTATGGTAAATGGCGCCGGACTTGCAATGGCAACCATGGATATCATTAAGCTTTCAGGCGGTGAGCCTGCAAATTTCCTTGATGTGGGCGGATCAGCAAACGCAAAAAGAGTAGAAGAAGCTTTTCGTATCATTTTAAAAGATCCGAATGTAAAAGTTATTCTGGTAAATATTTTTGGCGGCATTGTGCGTTGCGACCGCGTGGCACAAGGAATTGTGGATGCATACAAAAACATTGGCGAAATAAAAATTCCAATAATTGCCCGTTTGCAGGGAACGAATGCCGAAGAAGCCAAAAAAATAATTGATGATTCCGGACTAAAAGTTTATTCTGCAATTCAGTTGCAGGACGCTGCTGATTTGGTAGCTCAGTTGATTAACTGATTTTGCATAGAA
>JBBQSF010000111.1:0-10378 GCA_038214085.1 Bacteroidales bacterium
GGCTGACCAATTTTTTTGATCATAAATGTTTTCGTGGTTTTAAAATCAAAACGGTTGTAATCAAAATCGCCGTTAAGCAATCCTTTAATTCCCCTGATGTAATTGAAATATACCGAAGGATAGGGAGAACCCAGCGACAACTTGTAATTTGTTGTTTTTACAAATTTCTCCTTGTAACTGTAGCAAAGCATTAAAGCTGCTTCGGTATAATCAAAATCGTTAATTAACACGGTTACATTTTCATTACTCAGGCCATATGCATAATCAGATGCTGCAGATTTTGCAGTTTGAGCCAGGCTTACTTTTGCCTTCAAATATTGTAGCGTGGTGAACTTGAAGAAAAGTTCTTTTTTTATTGATTTATCAAAAGCATTGAGCAGAAACTTGTTGTAAGAGTTATTTGCGATCAAAGGATTTTGTTCATTAAAACTTACACCACCGGTTTCAGTAATATCGTTTGAATAGGCTGCTCCTATTGAAATGCCTTTGTTTTTATAAAGATTAATTTCTAGGTCACCGCCATATTTGTATTCTTTGTCGCGAAAACCATAAGCAAAATAGCCACCAAGCGTCCAAATTTTAGATATTTTTTTGCTGGTGTACAATCCTAATCCAAGGCGGAAACCCTCGTAATCGTTAAAATCAAGAATACGGTTAATGTCAATGTCGAAGGATTTAAATGGGACACGACCAGAAACAAGTGCTTCAATCAAACGGATACTTCTGTCGAGATGTTCTTTTTTCCCAATGCTGTCTAATAGATGGTAAGTTCGGATTTCTTTTTCATCCAAATCTTCAATACGGTATTTCTTCCAAATAGAATCGGTTGGATTTGTGTTTGAATTCAGTACTTCAACTTCTACATTAGAGAATACATTCTTTTTAATTTCGGGATTTATTAATATATCCTTGATGTATGTTCGGCCTTCACCAACGAGTTTTACATTATTCAATGATAAGTTTTTAAATAAAAGGAATGAATTTAGTTGAGTAGGAAACCAGTATTTTTCGTTAATTAATTCATAATTTTGCTGAATTTTTATTCCCATACCACCTTCTTCCGGAAATGCGGGTTCGGCAATAACATTCTGAACAGCCCATCCATTTGTGTTGATATATAGAATACCTTTTAAACCATCGAAATTTTTATTTCGCAACGGCCGAAAAGAAATTATAAATACAGAATCGCTTTTCTGGTATAAAGTATCTTCGATGAGGAAAAAATAACTGTTCGGACTATTTTTACTCAATGGATTGAGATAATTTTTATCCATAATATTGATATACTCCTTGTAAAAAGAAAAGGATTGCAACTGAGTTACCAGCATTGCAAAAAGCGGATCTTTAAACCCTGATATTTTTGTAGCAATCAACTGTTCATTCACTTTGTCAGGATAAAGGAATTTTTTTTCGGAAACACTTTCCATCATGAAAAGATGTTGTTTCTCTAGGAATTCTTTTGCTTTGAAATAATTTGAATCTGTTTTTGAAGTGTCTTTTAGGAGCGAATCGGGATTTGCTGTAAAAATCATCTTATTATAAGCAGTATAAGAAAATGATTTCAGATTTTCTGGATTGTTTTTGTCGCGGTTATCAATCACATTATAAATAATGCGGTGGGCGGGATTCTCGGTTGGGAAAATGACTACTTCCGAAAGTTGAATGTCCTTTTTATCAAGCAGAATGATTGTTTTTTTTACACCAGCAATCGGTGTGAATAAATAGGATTCATAGCCTACATAAGTAAATTTAATGGTATTGATAGGCAGAGCCTGAGAAATTTTAAAATTTCCATCAATATCACTCGTGAATGCCTGGTTGATGTTGTTGACCTGAATACTGACAAAAGCCAGTACTTCTTTGGTCTTTGAATCTACGGTTGTGCCATAAACTGAATAAACTTGTGCTGACAAGTTTCCCGATAGAGCAATACAAATAAGTAACAGAAGAATTAATGACCTTTTTCTTTTCAGAATGAGCATGTTACTTGTTGTCTTTCGCATTAACAGAAATTGCGTTAAGGTCGATTATTGCAGTCCATACGCTTGTTTTGGAGTGATCGTTCATTGATGTCCATATTGGTCGTACAATATTATTGTGAACTGCAATGCCATTATAGTCGCCCATAAAGGTATACGAATCAGGAGTAAAAGAGCGTTCGTTGATTTTAAAATTAGTAAATGTCTTTCCCCCATCAGTACTTTGTGCCATGTAAACATCCGTTTTGTTATCGGTATAATTTCTGCGGTCGTAAAAAATAAAATAGATATTTCCGTTGGACTGATCAATACTCATCCAAGGCATAAACTGATTGGTACTTGTAGTGTCATCGTTAACTTTCTTAGGTTTTGTCCAGCTTTTTCCACCATCTCCTGATCTGGAAATTAAAATGTCGAGATCTTTTTTGCCTTTCTGCTTGTCGAACCAGGTAATATAAATATTGCCTCGGTATTCACTGTTGCTTACATCACAAGCAATAATAGGGAAGGAGTAGCAGCGGTAAACACCCGAAACCTCAAACGACCAGCTGCCTTTTGAAAATTCCGAAATAGTAATATCTTCCGAAAGCCAAGTAATTCCTGTATCCAGCGATTTGTCAAAAATAATTCCTTTAGAACTTGACCACGTGGTATATATTTCGCCATTAGGCCCCACAGCGGGCATTGCACCAAGAGCGAGTTTACCTTTCTCGTAATTTTTCCCGGGTTCTTTATTTATTTTTAAGCCTTTGGTCCAGGTTTTCCCCAGATCCTTAGAAACTGAAAATAAAATATCAGAATTTGATTTGTTGCCGCTGCTTTTTTCCTGAAGCTGTGTCCAAGTGACGTAAATATTATTGGTTGCAGGGTCAATTGCAGCCCAGTGCTTGTCCTGAGTATTGTTTTTATTTAGTCCCAAAAAAGTGCCCTTGTTCCATGTAATCCCGTTATCGTATGATTTCTGACAAACAAGACGATCGTATGCGTTATCGGAACTTGGAGTATTTGATAAGTGAAAATAATAAAAGTTACCAATTGTATCAGAAATGATACAGGGATCTCCCCAAACACCTAACTTCGTTTTTAGCTTTTCGCTGCGCCAGGTTTTTCCGGTATCCGACGAAAAATAATAATTGTCGATATTGGCACCTGCGACCAGAATATTTGGTTTTTTGGGATTTATGCAAATAGTGGTTTCTTCCGGATTGTCATAATCGCTGATCATAATGTTTTTGTGCTGTGAAAATGCTGGTATTGAAAAAATAAACAGAAAAATGATCAATAAATGCCGGCTAAATATATTGCTTTGTGTTTTCATATTATTTTGATTTATCAATTAGTGATGTATTAATAATTGCAGTCCAAACGGAAAGCCGTGTATATTCATCAAGGCGCGTCCATATAGGTCTTACAATGTCATTATAAGCTGAAATATTATTATAATCGCCCATAAAAATAAGACTATTTGGCGAAAAGGGGTTAGTACTTATTTTAATATTTTTAAAGGTTGCGCCACCATCAGTAGATCGTGCCAAGAATACATCGGTTCTTTTGTCTTTGTATTTGCGTCTGTCGTAGAACACAATATTTATATTTCCGTTTACTGGATCCACGGCCATCCAGGTTAAAAACTGTTGGCGTTTGGTAGTGTCGTTGTTCACTTTAATGGGTTGACACCAAGTTGTGCCATTATCATTAGATTTTGCAATAAAAATGTCGTTGTTATTTTCTCCGTTTCGCTGGTCGGCCCAATTTATATATATTGTGCCTTTATTTTCGGAATTGCTGATATCGCAACATGTTACGGGCATGCCGTTGCATCTGGATAAACCTTCAACATCAGAACACCATCCACCCGGCATATCCGAAACAAAAATATCTTTATCAAGCCATGTTTTGCCTGAGTCGAGAGATCGATCGAAGAAAATTCCTTTTTCTCCAGCCCACGATACAAATATTTCACCATTTGGACCAACTGCTGGAACAGCTCCTTCAACAGTTTTGTCATCATCAAGGCAATCTCCGCCTTTTTCATCAAGCCTTACAGCTTTCGACCATGTATTGCCGCCATCAAAAGATGAAGTAAATAAAATATGAGTAGAGTCGGTTTTTTCCTTGCTGTCGTATTTGTCAAATTGTGTCCATGTAACATATATTCCATTGGTTTTGGGATCAAAAACCGCCCAGTGTTTATCCTGCGCTTTTTTTCCATTCAGTCCGGAATAGGTTCCTGATGACCATGACATGCCACCATCTGTTGATTTTTGGCAAACAGTGCGATCAATCCAGCTTCCGTTTGGCGGATTTGAAAGATGGAAATAATAGAAATTTCCTGATGTATCCGCAATAATACATGGATCGCCCCATACTCCGAATTTGCTTTCTAGAATGCCGGAATGCCATGTTTTACCGGTATCCGACGAAAAATAAAAATTGTTGATATTTGATCCAGCAGCAATATTCGAAGGGTTTTTCGGATTGATACAGATGGTAACTTCTTCTGGCTCGTTCTTACTTGAAATCAGAACATTTTTGTGTTGGCTTAGGCAAATTGCTGATTGCAAAAACAAAATTAAGAAAATGAGAACCGAATATTTATTGGTTGAAGTCATTAGCCTATTTCAATTTTGGATTATTTATATGCCGCTTCGAATCCCTCATTGTTTTTTTAGAAAGATTTTTTTCAAATGCATCAGTAAGATCAATTCCCGTTTGATTGGCAATACAAATCAAAACAAACAATACATCGGCCAGTTCATCGGCAAGCTCGGGATTTGTATCTGTTTCCTTATAGGATTGTTCCCCATATTCACGGACAATTATTCTTGCAACTTCGCCAACTTCTTCTGTAAGAATAGCCATATTGGTGAGTTCATTAAAGTAACGAACACCTTTTTCTTTTATCCATTGATCAACTAACTGTTGTAATTGCTGTAAAGTCATAGTTTGCAAACGATTATTCTTTGTTTTTAGTATCGATAGTAATTGTAACAGGTCCTTCGTTAACAAGAAATATATTCATCATGGCACCGAAAATACCTGACTTGACTGGTCTGGATAATTCGGAGGATAAAAAAGTTATAAAATGCTCATAAAGCGGGATAGCAGTTTCAGGCTTAGCGGCTTTGATATAGTAAGGGCGGTTTCCTTTTTTTGTAAGTGCATGGAGTGTAAATTGGCTAACCACAAGAATTTCACCGTTTACTTCTTGAACTGAAAGATTCATTTTTCCGTCTGAATCACTGAATATTCGCAGTTGAATTATCTTTTTTGCAAGCCATCGTAAATCTTCAATGTTGTCAGATTCTTCAAATCCTGCAAAAATGAGCAGACCTTGTCCGATTTCGGCATAAATTTTATTTTCTATGGTAACTGACGATTTGGAAACTCTTTGAATAACAACCCGCATTAACTGTTTTTCTGTAAAATTAATAGAAATTGCAATGGGAAAAACAGGATTCTATATTAAATTGCTTCCTGTGAGTTTTTAAGAATGTTGAAAAGAAACTCTCTGGCTCTGAATAACTGTGCCTTAACAGTTCCCAATGGCAACTTTAATTCTTCTGAAATTTCTTCATACGAAAGTTCCTGAAAATAGCGCATATCAACCAGCGTTTTGTATCTGGGTTTGAGCTTTTCCACAATTTCTCGCATGAGTTTTATTTTCTGTTTTTTGATAAAATACTCTTCTGGATCTGGTACCTGAGCTGGAATATTTTGAGCCATTTCCGAGCCTTCGACATTGTCGTAAGATTTGTCAATGGATAGCGTCATCTTTTTCTTTTTCCTAATGAAATCGATGCAATTATTCGATGCAATTTTGAACAACCAAGTGCTAAATGCGTAATCAGGTGTGTACTGATGAAGTTTTTTGAATGCCTTTCCGAAAGCTTCTATCGTAAGATCGTCGGCATCATCAGTATCATTGGTCATTTTCAACAGCATGAAATAAATGGAATCACGGTAATTGTTCATCAATTCCGCATAAGCTTTCTGATCGCCATTGTCAACAGCACGCTTAACCAGCAAAAAATCACGCTGAGCTTTATCTGTAAGATGTGCCGTTACTTCCATTTTGTATCCCTTACGAAAAAATTTGCTAATACAAAAAGCGGGTTAATAAAAATAAATAAAAAATCTAACAATGGCGAAATTAACAATAAATTTCTTTCCTGCAACTTCACCATATTTTTTTTGAGAATTATCAACTGTGATATAACTTTCAGAATAAATAACGCACAAACAGGAACTATAGTATAGAAACTTTGTTGCCATATCAAAAAGCCTATCAAAACGAAAAAGCATGAATAAAAAATAAAATTGCTAAATACAAACCCTGATAAAAATAGTTTATGCGAAAATTTGTAAAATTTACCAGTACTTGCGTGTCGTTTTTTTTGCCTTCGCCAGTCGGCAAAAGTTTTTTTTGCTTCGGAAACTGTATGTGCAGAAACGGCCAGTTCAATGGCAACATTATTCTTTTTTGCAACCTGATTTATAAAAATATCATCGTCGCCCGATTTTACATGGTAATGCGAAGTGAATCCTTTATTCTCCATAAAGAGCGATTTCTTATAGGCTAGATTCCTGCCAACACCCATATAAGTTTTCTTCAAAAGTGAAAATGAAAAATACTGTATCGCAATCATCACAGTATCAAAGCGAATTAATTTATTCAGGAAACCTTTCTGCAACTTATAACCACTATAACCCAGTACAATATCTGTTTTGTTGCTGAAATTGTTCTGCATGTCCATTATCCAGTGGTTGCTTTTTGGCCAGCAATCTGCATCAGTGAGCAATAGCAAATCATTTGCAGCTGATTTTATTCCCACTGCAAGTGCAAATTTTTTGCCTCCAAAAAAGTTCACATTTTCTTTAATGGTGGCAATTTTTAGGTGTGGATATTTGATCGTAAAATCATGAAGCAGATATTCAGTCTCATCATCCGAGCAATCATTTACAACTAAAACTTCAAAATCAGGATAATCCTGTTCCAGAATAAGAGGTAAATTCCGCTTTAAATTGTTGTATTCGTTTCGGGCACAAATAACAACCGATAATGGTAAATATTGCTGCGGTTCAGGTTTCTTTTTGTAAAATGCCAGCCTGCCGAACACTACCCAGTAATAAATTAACTGAACAAATACTCCCAAAGCAAATGCAATAAATAAATAAAAATTTATATCGTTGTCATAAAGTGCATCAAAAAACATTTTCCCTCCAAATTGAATTACAAAAGTATCTATTCTCAAAATTTAACCTTTATCTTTGAAAAAATTTTATAAACAATTTAAGTGAGCTATACAATTATCAGTAACGACAGCCAGTCTGCTGCGCGAGCTGGAATATTATCAACAGATCACGGGCAAATTGAAACGCCTGTATTCATGCCGGTTGGAACAGCAGGAACTGTTAAAGCCGTTTATCACCGCGATTTGGAAAGTGACATTAAGGCGAGAATAATTCTCGGAAACACGTATCACCTTTATTTAAGACCCGGACTCGAAATACTCAAAGGTGCCGGCGGAATCCACAAATTCAGTTCGTGGAACAAGCCAGTACTTACCGACAGTGGTGGGTATCAAGTTTATTCATTGTCCGATACACGTAAACTTAGAGAGGATGGTGTTGTATTTCGCTCTCATATCGACGGATCAAAGCATGTTTTCACACCTGAAAGTGTTATGGATATTCAACGAATAATTGGCGGAGATATCATGATGGCCTTTGATGAATGTACACCTTTTCCATGCGATTATAATTATGCTGAAAAATCCTTGAAACTTACACACCGCTGGCTCGACAGGTGTATTAAGCATTTCGACGCTCAGGATCCACTTTATGGTTACCACCAGAAACTTTTTCCCATTGTTCAGGGAAGTGTTTACCGCGATTTGCGGACTCAATCAGCAGAAACCATTGCAGAATATAACCGCGAAGGCAATGCTATTGGCGGATTATCCGTTGGCGAGCCGACAGAAGTAATGTATGAAATGACAGAACTGGTGTGCGGAATACTTCCTCAGGATAAACCACGTTACCTTATGGGAGTAGGAACTCCGGCTAATATTTTGGAAGGAATTGCTTTGGGTGTGGATATGTTTGATTGTGTAATGCCAACCAGAAATGCCCGCAATGGAATGCTCTTTACCCAAAATGGAATTTTGAATATGAGAAACGAAAAATGGAAAGATGACTTTGGACCCATTGATGAAGCAGGAACTTCGTTCGTTGATCATCAGTATTCTAAAGCGTATTTAAGGCATCTTTTTATTTCAAAAGAAATATTGGGAGCAATGATTGCAAGTGAGCATAATCTTGCTTTTTATCTCTGGCTGGTTGATGAAGCTCGTAAACATATTATTGAGGGCGATTATCTTCAGTGGAAGAATAATATGGTTAAACAGGTTTCACAACGCTTATGACTTCAAACAACAACGAAATTTCTTTTTTTCAGAAAGTGTATGAGGTTGTTAAGCTCATTCCTTATGGAAGAGTGACAAGTTATGGAGCAATTGCGCGTTATCTCGGAAGTGCAGGGTCATCGCGCATGGTTGGTTGGGCAATGAACGCTTCGCATGTGCAACATGGAATCCCTGCACACAGAGTTGTAAACCGAAACGGAATGCTGACCGGCAAAATTCATTTTGGAGGAACCAAAGTCATGCAACAACTCCTTGAAAGCGAAGGAATAGAAGTTGCAGATGATAAAATTATCGATTTTCAGAAAATTTTCTGGGATCCGTCAATTGAAATTCGATTCTAGTCTAATTTTTCTGATTTTTCTTTGCAGGTATTCCGAAAAGTTTTATTTTTACCAAATCTAAATAAGATTAATATGGTTTACACAGAACAACAGGTTTTAACTGCATTAGGCAATGTAATTGAGCCTGATTTAAAAAAAGACATGGTATCATTAAATATGATATCAGATATAAAAATCGAAGGAAACACCATTGCATTTTCAGTAATTCTTACCACTCCTGCATGCCCTTTAAAGGAAAGTATTAAAAAAGCGTGTATAGATGCTGTTCATCAGTATGTTGATGAAAATGCTGAAGTTATTGTTAATTTAACATCAAAAGTTACAAGTAACCGCACAAATAAAGAAGAAATTCTTAAAGGTGTTAAAAATATTATTGCAGTTGCATCGGGCAAAGGTGGCGTTGGCAAATCAACAGTTGCCGCTAACCTTGCTGTAGCGCTGGTGCAAAGCGGTGCAAAAACCGGTCTCATAGATGCAGATATTTACGGACCTTCAATACCTGTAATGTTTGGCCTCGAAAACGAACAACCAGTCGTAAAGGAGGAAAATGGAAAAACAAAAATTTTTCCAATTGAAAAAAACGGTCTAAAAATTTTATCAATAGGATTTTTTGTCAATCCTGATCAGGCTCTGGTTTGGCGTGGACCCATGGCGTCAAATGCGCTCACTCAATTGTTTACCGATGCCGAATGGGGCGAACTGGATTACCTTGTTATTGATTTGCCTCCTGGTACCGGCGATATTCATCTCACTTTGGTTCAAACTCTTCCTGTTACTGGAGTTGTTATTGTGAGTACTCCTCAGAAAGTGGCATTAGCTGATGCCAAAAAAGGTGTGAATATGTTTATGCAGGATTCTATTAATGTACCGGTTCTTGGACTTGTTGAAAACATGAGTTATTTTACACCTGCCGAACTTCCTGAAAATAAATATTATATTTTTGGTAAGGACGGATGTAAAAATCTTGCAGAACAACTGAATGTACCATTGCTTGGACAAATTCCTCTGGTTCAAAGCATACGCGAATCAGGTGATAGCGGAAATCCAATTGCTGGAAATCTTCAGGAACCAGTTGCGCTGGCGTTTAAAGAATTAGCGGAGAAAATAGCCCAGCAGGTGGCCATTCGTAATGCAACAAAAGCCCGCACAAAAGTGGTGGAAATAAAATAAAATTTAGAATACAGAAATATTTAAAACTAATTTATTACCAATCACTAATAACTCCCAACTAATCACTAAAAACTCCCAACTAATAACTCCCAACTAATCACTAAATCTCCCAACTAATAACTAATCACTAATAACTCCCAACTAATAACTAACAAAAATGGCACAGAACGAAGAATTAATCAAGAAAGTTGAAAATGTAATTGATCAGATTCGGCCTTATCTTCAGGCTGATGGAGGCAATATTAAATTTATAGAACTTACCGACGATAATGTAGTAAATGTTGAATTGCAAGGTGCTTGTAAAAGTTGCCCAATGAGTACAATGACATTAAAGAATGGTGTTGAAGAAGCAATGAAACGTGCTATTCCCGAAATAAAATCGGTTGAAGCTGTAAATTTGTAAATTATTTTTTCAATTCTTTGGCGGAGTTTAAATTTGAAGAACTTTGTCAATACAATT
>JBBQSF010000112.1:0-10284 GCA_038214085.1 Bacteroidales bacterium
TTCAATGTCGTCATTATTCATCATTTCAGGCAAATATTTCTGAATGATACCGGCCTGAAAAATTTCTGTTTCAGCAAGGTCGCTTCGATTTTGCGAAGTATAAATTTCCGCAGCATCTTTACGTTGTTTCAGTAATTTCTGCAAAAGCTTAACTTCTGATTCAGCAGTAACAGGTTCACCTGAAGTTTGCGCCAACAGCAACGCTGCTTTTATGGCACGAATGGCTTCAAGTTTTTCTTTTTCCCTGCCAAGCATTGCTGATTTTATATCAGCATTAACAATTTCTACTAGGCTCATGAATTAATCAACGTTATCGTGTAAAAATGAATTATTTGTTTTCAGCTCAATTTTATTATCCTCATTTTCGCTTAACGACATACGTGAAATATGTGATTCATTAGAAGGAGTTACATCCGCAAACTGAACATTTTTGCGTTTGTAGGCAGGTTCATTTTCCATTTCGGACAAGCCAGCCGGAGATTTAATTTTCATGCTTAAATCACGAAGTTTTTTAACACGTTCGTTTCTGCGCTGAAATGCGTCCATATTTTCTTCACTTTGTTCGGGCTGAGCCACTGGCTGAGCTTTAAAAACAGGTTGTGATTCTTCTGTTTTGTATGTAACAACAGGCTCATTAATTCTGGAATCCATTTCCACTCTAAATTCTTCTTTGATTTTAGGAGGATCTTCGAGGTGGTGAATTATTTTTTGTTGTGGAGCAGTTTCAAATACTGGAGGTAAAGGATTTGAGTTCTCAATGGCGGTATTTGCGGCTTCAATTGTTTTAATTGTAAAGTCTAAAATATTAATTTCACTTTTTTCGGTTTCGAGTACTTCAGTCTTAGGTACTTCTACAATTGGTTTATCAAGGGAAACAATAGTTTTCTTCACCTGTTTTTCTGATTCAAAAAGGCCTCCGTCGGTTGATGTAAAGCCAGTAGCCACAAGGGTTACCGTAATTTTATTTCCAAGACGTTCGTCGGTGCCATTGCCCCAGATAATTTCAGCAGTAGAGCCTGATTCGTTCTGAATGTATTCAGTAATTTCAGAAACTTCATCCATTGTAATTTCTTCAGTTCCAGAAGCAATGTAAAGAAGAATATTGCTGGCACCTTTGATATTATTATCATTTAAAAGCGGAGAATTCAATGCATGCTCAACAGCTTTAAGTGCTCTATCCTCGCCTTCGGCAATACCAGCACCCATTATAGCAACACCACTGTTTTTCATAACAGTTTTAACATCTTCAAAATCAACATTGATATAACCTGGAACGGTAATAATTTCTGCAATTCCTTTGGCTGCAGTAGTAAGGATATTGTCTGCTTTTCCGAAAGCTTCAGAAAGGCAAAGATTTCCGTGTAACTCGCGCAATTTATCGTTGCAGATCACCAGAAGTGTATCCACATTTTTCCGGAGTTCATTGATGCCTTCATCTGCCTGGAGTTTACGTTTTCTGCCTTCGAAAGAAAATGGAACAGTAACAATTGCTACAGTGAGAATACCCATTTCTTTAGCTGTTGCCGCAATAACAGGAGCTGCACCTGTTCCGGTGCCCCCACCCATGCCAGCAGTAATAAACAACATTTTGGTATTCTTTTCGAGTAATTCCCTAAGTTGTTCAACATTTTCTATTGCAGAATTTTTACCCACAGCAGGAATTGAACCAGCCCCTCTTCCTTCGGTAAGGCTGGCACCCAATTGAACTTTTACAGGAACAGGACTCATATCCAGAGCCTGAGAATCGGTGTTACAGACGATGAAGTCCACACCTTCGATACCTTGCTTGTACATGTGGTTTACTGCATTGCTGCCACCACCACCAACGCCAATAACCTTTATTATAGAGGATTGGCTTTTCGGTAAATCAAATTTTATCATTTCAGTCATAGGCTTTTTTCTCCCGGATAAAAGTAATTATTAGAACCATGAGTAATATAGCATTTCTTAATTTTTTATTAACAGAATTTATTCATAAAATGTTAATTAATTTCGATGAAAATTTTGTATTTTTTAAATTCTTTACGTCAAAATTTAATTATTTGCGAAAATTTTCAGAGAAAGTATAAACTAATTTGCGCCTCCATCCTCAAAAAACTCTTTTCCTTTAGCAAATATCTTATCAAAAAATCCACCCTTTGTTTTCTTGGAATGGTTCTGCACATGCGTTTTTTCCTTGCTTTTAGGGCTTTCTTTCTTTTCCAGTTTTTCGAATCGTTCAAAGCCTTTGATTACCAAACCAACGCCAGTTGCATGAGCGGGGCTTGCGATTTCATCAGGAACATTTGCAGATAAATGTTCATTAGGATAACCAATACGAGTATCCATACCTGTAATAAACTCGGTTAATTGAGAAATATGCTTTAATTGTGAACCTCCGCCTGTGAGAACAATTCCTGCAATGAGTTTTTTCTCATATCCTGAATTTTTTATTTCGTAATAAATATGTTCAATTATTTCTTCCATACGGGCCTGAATAATGTGTGCAAGATTTTTTAGCGAGATTTCTTTAGGCTCTCTTCCGCGTAATCCGGGTATGGAAACAATTTCTTCGTCTTTATTTTCGCTTGCCAGTGCTGATCCGAATTTTATTTTTAAAGCTTCAGCCTGAGACCGGATAATGGTACAACCTTCTTTTATATCTTCGGTTATAATATTTCCACCGAAAGGTATTACGGCAGTGTGGCGAATTATTCCATCCTGAAAAATAGCAATATCAGTGGTTCCGCCACCAATATCAACCAAAACCACTCCCGCTTCTTTTTCTTCTTCGCTTAATACTGAATCCGAAGATGCCAGCGGTTCGAGAATTAATTCGGCCATTTCGAGCCCTGCTTTGCTAACGCATTTGTGAATATTTTTTGCAGCAGCCACCTGTCCGGTAATTATATGAAAATTTGCTTCAAGGCAAATACCAGCCATTCCCACAGGATCCTTGATTCCTGACTCTTTATCCACAATATATTCTTGAGGAATAACATGAATAATTTCTTCTCCAGGCTGCATCACCAGCTTGTACATGTTTTCCACGAGCTGATCGATATCCCCCTGACTGATTTCTTCGTCGAGATTGTTTCGCATTATATTGCCCCGGTGCTGAATACTTTTGATATGTTGACCGGCAATACCAACATTAACTACCCGGATGTCAACACCCGATTTTTGTTCGGCTTCTTCAACAGCAGCCTTTATGGACTGAACTGTTTTTTCGATATTGGCAACCACACCTCGTGTAACTCCTATTGATTCAGCTTGTCCGATTCCGAGGATTTCAATTTTACCATATTCGCTTTTTTTACCGACGATTGCCGCAATTTTTGTAGTTCCGATGTCGAGTCCTACAATGATTTCGAATGATTCCATATTTTTGATTTTATAATTTTGAACAAACAACTTGATTTTTAAATTTTACATTCACTGTTGAATACTTACTCCAACCTATTTTATTAAGTCCATTTTTGAAGAAATAAAATAAATTCTGAAACTTGATATCCAGATTGTCAATATCGCCAAAAAGCACTTTAAAATCGCCTACTTTACAATACAATTCAATTTCACCTTTTGAATCAATAAAAATTTCTTCAATTTGTGCTTTCCAAAATTCATCTTTATTAATGTAAGAAGCGATTTTATATATTTTGTACAATGAAGTATTCGCAATTACGCTGTCAGCACCTTCGGAATCCTTAATATTTAGATTTAACGAAGGAACGTAAAACTCATTGATAAAACCGTTAGCAACCACAACTCTTGCAGAATACTTCGGGTTTAGAGGAATTAAAGCCCCCTGATCGTCGATATAGAATGATTGATCAAATTTATTAACCACCCTTGCCAATGGCATTTTTTGAGTGATCACAATTTTTACATTTGCATTTAATTCCACATATACTTCTGCATTTTCGATATATGGATTAGTTTTCAATGCTGATTCTATAGCTTCCGGATCTATTTCGGATAATGGCTGCCCTTTGATCTTAATTCCTTTCGATGTAAAATAGCCAAGTACATCTTCACTGGTAAGAAAAAAATCATCGCTTTTATATTTTATACGGATATCTAACGAACTGCAAATGGTTTGATCATGTGCTTTACCAACAAATCCGAGCGACACAGCAAGCCCTGCAACCAGAACAACCCACAGCGATATGATTAAAATTCTCTTCATTGTTAAAGTTTATAAATTTTCAGAAAATTGTTCAATGTTTTTTCAATAGGCAATACCAGCTGATCAATATCACCGGCGCCAATGGTAAGAAGAACTTGTAAATTCCGACCTACAAGCTTTTCTATCAGTTCATCCTTTGAATACAAATCCTTACGTGAAACATTTTTAATTTTATCCAACAGCATTTTTGAATCAATTCCTTTAATTGGCAATTCTCTTGCTGGATATATATCAAGCAATATCACTTCATCGAGCATAGAAAGACTGGCAGCAAATTCATCAGCAAAATCGCGTGTTCTACTGAATAAATGCGGCTGAAAAATTCCGGTAATTTTTTTATCGGGATACAATTGTTTAACTGAACCTAAGAACGCTTTAATTTCTTCAGGATGATGAGCATAATCGTCGATATAAACAAGTTCGCTGTCATTAATGCGGTAATCAAACCGCCGCTGGACACCAGAATATGTTTCAATTGTTTTCTTCATCAGTGCTGCAGGGATTTTCAATACAATTCCAACCGCAATAGCAGCCAGCGAATTTAAAATATTATGATCACCAGGAACTCCTGCCTTTACCGAGAACAATAAATCATTGCCATTGCATACATCGTAGTAATATTTTCCCTGGGTAACTTTTATATTTGTTGCATGAACAGTTGCGGTAGCTTCAAATCCGTATGTAATTACTGATTTCGGCAGTTTATCAGGAAATGGCAATCCGCTTTTTATAACCAGAGTTCCATCGGGTTTCACCTGATTGATAAACATAAAAAAAGATTCACACAAATGTTCTTTATCGCCATATACATCTAGGTGATCAGCATCCATTGCCGAAACCACTGCTATTTCTGGAAAAAGTGTTAAAAATGAACGATCAAACTCGTCAGCTTCAACTACTGCAATTTTATTGGTATCCGACAATAACAAATTAGAATTATAATTTTTTGTAATTCCTCCAATAAATGCCAAAGGATCTTTTCCTGAAATTCGGAGCATGTGTGCAATAATGGATGAAATAGTTGTTTTGCCATGTGTACCGGCTACTCCAATGGTATATATTTCTTTTGTAATAATTCCAAGAAGTTCAGATCGTTTAACAATATGTGCCTTGTTTTCTTGTAACCAGATCAATTCTTTATGATCTTTTGGAATTGCAGGTGTTATCACTACTAAATCAGGTACAGAGCCGAATCGATCAGGATTTTCATCAAAATGAATTTCGATTCCCTCCTCAATAAGTTGTTTTATTAATGGTGTAGGAGTTTTGTCATAGCCAAAAACTGTTTTACCCTGATGTTTTAAATATCTTGCCAGAGCGCTCATACCTATGCCGCCAATGCCTAAAAAATAAATAGTATTTATATTTTTAATTTCCACTTTACTTCCTAATAAGTTTATAAATTTCTTCTGCAATAGCATCTGCAGCATTTTCGTGTGCAAGTTTTTTAATATTATTGCTCAATTCTGATTGCTTTGATTTGTTGCTTATTACTTCAGCGACAGTATTTCCAAGAATCTGCATCAGCTCGGCATCTTTAACCATAATTGCAGCATTGGTTTGTACGAGCGCCATTGCATTTTTTGTTTGATGATCTTCTGCCACAAAAGGAGAGGGAACAATAATTACTGGTTTACCAACAATACACAATTCAGAAATTGCTATTGCTCCCGCTCTAGAAATAATCAGATCTGCAGCGGCATAAGCAAGATCCATGCGGGAAATAAAATCAAAAACACTGTATGTATTTTCAGCAAAATTCCGCACATTCTGAATTGCTGTTTCATAATAACCCTTCCCTGTCTGCCAGATTAATTGGAAACCTGAATCAGCAAACATTTTCAAATTTTCTTTTATTGCTTCATTCACTGTACGTGCGCCCAAGCTACCACCAACAACAAGAATAACCGGCTGGTGATCATTCAAGCCAAAGAATTCTCTTGCTTCAGCTTGCTTGCCATCAATACTAACCATTTCATTACGAACAGGATTGCCAGTGATTACAATTTTATTTTTGGGAAAGAATTTTTCCATTCCTTCATAAGCAACACAAATTTTATTAACTCTTTTGGAAAGAATTTTATTGGTAATTCCAGGAAAGGAATTCTGCTCCTGAATTAAAGTGGGTATTCTCATTTGTGTTGCAACACGCAATAGAGGTCCGCTGGCAAAGCCGCCAACACCAACCACTACATCGGGTTTAAAATTAGTTATCAATCCTCTTGATCTAACTAAACTGCTCACTACTTTAAATGGGAATGAAAAGTTTTTTACGGTAAGCCTACGCTGAAGTCCGCTGATCCACAAACCTTCGATACGAAATCCGGCCTGAGGAACCTTTTCCATTTCCATTTTTCCTTTAGCTCCAACAAAAAGAATTTCAGAATCGGGTGCAATACGCTGAACAGCCTTTGCAATAGCAATAGCAGGAAAAACGTGGCCACCAGTGCCTCCACCGCTAATCATTAAACGAATTGCCTTATTGTCCATCTTCCAAAAAATTTGAAGTTTCTTTTTTTGAATCGTTTGCTGCTTCACTTTGCTCTAATTCTTTTTTATCCGCTTCGCGACTAACACTTAACATCATACCGATTGCGATTCCAGTAAACCATATTGAAGTACCGCCCATACTAACCATTGGCAATGGCTGCCCGGTAACAGGCAAAAGATTTACAGCCACAGCCATATTAATAAACGCCTGAAATACCAAACTAAAACAAACGCCCATAGTGAGAAAGGCGCCGAAAGTTCCTGGCGATTTTGACACAATTCGGATTCCCCGGAATAAAAGTATAAGGTACATCATAACAATTACCAGACCGCCTAGTAATCCATATTCTTCAATTACAATTGCAAAGATAAAATCGGAATAAGGATGTGGCAAAAAATTACGTTGTGTACTGTTTCCGGGAAATTTTCCGAAAACACCACCGGTTGCAATCGCAATTTTTCCTTGTTCTACCTGATAATTATCTTTAGAATCGCCGCCCTTAAAACTTTCTATTCTCTTTTTCCAAGTTCCTAAACGCCCTTGTTCCGGTGCATTCATTAAAACAACAACAAATATTCCAAAAACCAGAATACCAATTCCATACATTGCTGCAATATACTTTAGGTTTACTCTTCCGATAAACATCAGTACGGTGCATGTTACAAAAAGCAGCGCAGCCGTAGAGAAATTTGCCGGTAAAATCAATCCGCAAACAGCAAGTACGGGCAATACAATTGGAACAAAAGCAGATTTAAAATCTTTTATCTGCTCTTGCTTTTTGGATAAAAGTCGGGCAACATAAATTATCAATGCAAGTTTTGCAAGGTCGGAGCTCTGAAAAGTAAGGTTAATTCCCGGAAGTGTAAGCCAACGGCTGGCTTCATTAATATTTGTTCCCGTAAATAAAGTAAAAAGTAAAAGAGGTACGCTCACAATCATGGCCACCTGCGAAATTCTTGAATAATAACTGTATTTTACAAGGTGGGAAACATACATGAGTGCAAGGCCAAAAAGCAAAATTACAAAATGTTTGAGCAGATAATATTCAGTATTTCCTTTCTGGTAGCGGTATGCCAATGTTCCGGTTGAACTGTAAACGGCCAGCAAAGAAAACATAGTAAGAATGATTACCACCATCCAAATAACCTTGTCGCCTTTTATGTTCAAAAAAAATTGTTTCATTTTAATTAATTATAATTCTCTAACGGCTTCTTTAAACTGATGTCCACGATCTTCGTAATTATTAAACATATCAAAACTGGCACATGCAGGAGAGAGCAGCACCACATCGCCCAGTTTACCAAGAAGATAAGACGAGCGTACGGCTTCGGATGCAGAATTAACATCAACAATTACCTCAACAGATTCGCCAAATACTTTATGAATTTTCTTATTGTCGTTACCCATACAAATAATGGCCTTTACTTTTTGTTTAACCAATGGTATGAGAGAACTGTAATCGTTTCCTTTGTCCTTGCCACCAACAATCCAGATTACGGGTTTAGTCATACTTTCCAGCGCAAACCAAGCCGAATTAACATTCGTAGCTTTTGAATCATTTATAAACTCAATTCCATGAACATTGGTAACATATTCAAGCCGGTGTTCAACACTTTTAAAATCAGTGAGGCTTTCTTTTACAAAATCCTTACGGATATCCAGAATCCGGGTTGCCATGCCAGAGGCAAGAGAATTGTAAATGTTGTGTTTGCCTTGTAATGCGAGTTGGTGTATATGCATTATGAATTGTTTTTTATTTATATTTATTAATATTTTATCATTTTTTAAATATCCTCCTTCAGTTAGTTCTCTCTTAATTGAAAATGGATAACAATTTTGTATTAAATTTCTTTGTTCTATTCCGGTTTGAATCACAGGATCATCCGCACAGTATATAAAATAATCGCCAGCTTCCTGATTGTTTATAATTCTGAATTTAGAGTTGGCATAATTTGAAAATTCATTATTATATCTGTCGAGGTGATCAGGTGTAATGTTCAGTAAAATTGCAATATCAGCTTTAAAATTATGCAAGTTGTCCAGCTGAAAACTGCTGATTTCAAGAACAAACCAATCATGGTCGTTTTCTGCAATGCATGCTGCATAACTTTTCCCAACATTGCCAGCAACCATTACATCCACACCAGCCTTTTGAAGAATATGTCCCGTTAGCATGGTTGTTGTAGTTTTTCCATTGCTTCCTGTGATGCAAATTGTTCTGCCCTTGCTAAAACGAAAAGCAAATTCTATTTCGTCAATAACTGGAATACCTTCTATTCTAAGGTTTTTTATCAGCGCAATTTGATCGGGAATGCCCGGGCTTTTAATCACTTCATCGGCATTCAGAATTTCTCTTTCGCTGTGTTTCCCTTGTTCAAACCGAATATCATTATTTGAAAGAACGCTTAAATATTTTTCATTTATAATTCCTTTGTCCGAAACAAAAACATCGAACCCTTTCTTTTTCGCAAGAACTGCAGCACCTACACCGCTTTCGCCAGCGCCCAATACTACAATTCTTTTCATATTCTATCTCAACTTTAATGTTATAATTGTTACAATTGCCAGCATTAAGCCAACAATTAAAAACCGCATCACAATTTTTGCTTCATGATAACCTTGTTTCTGGTAATGATGGTGCAAAGGAGACATTTTAAATATTCTGCGGCCCTCACCGTATTTGCGTTTTGTATATTTAAAATAAGTAACCTGCATGATGACAGAAACACTCTGAATCAAAAACACACCACATAAAATTGGAATCAAAAGCTCCTTGCGAATAATAATTGCAAAAACTGCAATAATACCACCCAGCGAGAGGCTTCCAGTATCACCCATAAATACCTGTGCAGGATAAGAATTATACCATAAAAACCCGATGCAGGCGCCGGCAAAAGCACCGATATAAATTGTCAACTCACCGACATTAGGGATGTACATGATGTTCAGGTAATCTGCAAAAACAATATTACCCGATACGTATGCCAATATTCCAAGAGTGGTGCCGATTACAGCAGAAGTGCTGGCCGCAAGCCCATCCAATCCATCGGTAAGATTGGCACCGTTTGATACTGCCACAATTATAAAAATTACAATAGGAATAAAAACTAGAAATGCCCATTCGCGGTAATTTGGACCAAGGAAAGAGAGCAAAGAAGCATAATCAAATTCATTGTTTTTTACAAAAGGAATAGTTGTCTTTGTTGATTTCACAGATTCTCTTGAAAACAACTGTGGATTTTCATTGATGTTTTCCACTTTAAACATGTTATCAGTTGCAACAACTTGTTGTTTATGATCGTTTTTTTCCTTGATAACAACATCGTCGCTAAAATACATAGTACAACCAACCAAAATGCCAAGTCCAACCTGCCCTAAAACCTTGAATTTTCCAGCCAGACCTTTTTTGTTTTTTTTAAAAACTTTAATGTAATCATCAATAAAGCCAATAACTCCAAGCCAAACTGTAGCAATCAACATAAGGATAACATAGACGTTATTGAGTTTCGAAAACAACAAAGTGGGAATTATTATAGAAGCCAGAATTATAATGCCACCCATAGTTGGAGTTCCTTTTTTCTGAACCTGTCCTTCAAGACCCAGATCGCGGATCTCGTCACCAACT
>JBBQSF010000113.1:0-10238 GCA_038214085.1 Bacteroidales bacterium
ATAAACATATTCGCAGCAGGTTACGACAAATACATATTCGTAAGCGGATAGGAAAAAGCAGGATAAGCAACTCGGAATTATCTAAAATATATGGGGTATCTGTAACCACAATCATAAAGTGGAAAAAAAGAAAATACTCAAAGGATGCAAGTTCTCGTCCCAACCACATAAATTATAGTTTAACGGATAAAGAAAAAAGCTTCATAAAAAGAATTAGAAAAAAAACTTGGTTGCCAGTGGATGCTATATGGAAGATGCTGCAACAGGACAATCCATCAGTGAGTCGCTCCAGCGTTTACAGAACATTGGTGAGTTTTGGACTGAACAAAATTCCAGAGGATAAAAAGCAAAAGACAAAACTTATTAGACAAGAATAAGTTCAAATGACGATGGATACTGCATCAGGAGACAGAACCCGTCGGCAGTTGCGGTAAGGCCATCTGCCTGATCATCGCAAGCACCACCATAACATTTAGCCCAACTGAGCGCTCCGGCAGAAGTAAGTTTTACAAGCCAATAGTCATCCATTCCTTGCGAGCCATGGTGCCCCGTAATATCGCCGTTGTTATGCGTACTGGTGTATCCAAGAACTGCATAACTTCCATCAATGAGCTGAACAACGGCATTTCCTTCTTCGGTTTCTGTGCCTCCAAAACATTTAGCCCATTCAATGTTTAGTGTGGAACTGATTTTAGATACAAACATATCAGAGCCCCCGTGGTATCCGGTGACATCGCCGTCAGAAGAATACGATCTTCCGGTTACAACGCAACCGTTATCGCTTGTAATAGCCATGTTTATTCCTTCTTCATAACCAGTGCCACCAATACATTTCTGTCCGATTAAGTTCAGGGCGGTGTCTGTTTTTACTAACCACAAATCGCATTCGCCGCTGCCATGGTTTCCGCTTACATCCCCGTTGTTGGAGTATGTGTAACCACAAATAAATAACTTTCCGTCGGTATTTATAGCTAGGGCTGAGCCTTGTTCGTCGTTACTTCCTCCAAAACATTTTTGTTTAATAAGGTTGCCATTTGCGCCAATATGGAGTAACCACACATCGCTTGAAGAGGTTCCATGGTTTCCGCTTACATTTCCGTCGTATGAATTGGTGATGCCCGTTACAAAAAAGATTCCATCAGAAGCCTGTAAAATATCATATCCTTCATCATCGTCTGAGCCGCCATATGAAAATGACCACACAATGGTACCTGCAGCATTTATTTTAGCAACCCATAAATCCTCCATTCCATGGTTTCCGGACACATCGCCATCTATAGATTCGGAATAACCAATAAAAGCGTAGCCACCACCTGAAATTGGAATTGTTTTATGAATATATTCATGACCAGTTCCGCCATAAGTTTTCTGCCATTGAATACTTTGTGCATTGCTATATGAAATAAAAAGCAACAGCGTAATAAATAGTATATTTTTTTTCATAACGATTTCACAATTAAGTTTGTGCGACAAAGTTATGTTAAAAAACACTAATGAATGCAGGTATTTTTACCTGAAAATGTAAGGTTTACAGAGCATCGTCCCCTGATTCTAAAAAATCGTTGGTTTGTTTGATATAATTGAGAATATCTTCTTTCCCTGATTTTTTCACAGCAGAGCTAAGCATTATTGTTGGAAGCTCTTCCCATGTTTGAAGAATAGCTTTTTTGAATCCAGCAACATTTTTCACCAACTCATTTGGTTTCAATTTGTCGGTTTTTGTAAAAACAAGACTAAAGGGCAAATGTTTCGATCCCATCCAGTTAATAAAATCCAAGTCAATAGCTTGAGGCTCAAGTCGGCTGTCGATAAGGATAAACGTGGAAATAAGGGTTTCCCTTTTGGTAAGATACGATGTTATGATTGATGCAAAAGCTTTTCGGTCGCTTTTTGAAGATTTAGCATAACCATAACCCGGAAGGTCAACAAGATACCATTCATTGTTAATTAAAAAATGATTAATAAGCTTCGTTTTTCCTGGCGATGCCGAAGTTTTAGCCAAACCTTTATTGCCGCATATCATATTAATCAATGATGATTTTCCTACGTTGGATCTGCCAATAAATGCATATTCCGGAAGAGTTCCCTTCGGGCATTTATCCGGAGTAGTATTGCTCATTTCAAATACGGCAGTTTTTATCTGCATTCAGATTATTAATTAGTGATGGGTTTAAAAATTAGCATTCGAAAAAGCATTTACAGGAACAGCAAAAGTTAAAAAGTTGAATTTGCTTTCAATCAGTTATTATTTTCCGGGTTTATGATAGCTATGCAAGTGCCTTGCTTTTTTAATATCGTAAATGTCATTAATAGTTACAAGCAATCCAATTTCTTCCACTTCGCCGAAAGTATCGTTGAGTACTGCGCCAAATGTATGCATCGATGGCGAAATATTCATATATGTATTTACAAGTGGCGGAATATTTTCTTTTAGAAATCTTACGTTTTGAACAAGAATTTTATAGTTTTCCTTATAATCTTCACCACAAAATAAACGATCTAGTTCAGAGATATCAGTTTCAATTTTTCTGGGATGATATGGAATCACTAAATTTTCTTTATTTGGGAAGAAACGTTCAAGAAAATACATGATCATGTCGCGGGCTTTTGTATTGAAATTAAGGTACATGGTCATCTTTCCGAAAAAGTATTTCATTTTTGGGTAATCAACAATTATTGAACCCAAACCGTCCCAGATATTATCCAAAGCAAAAAGACCTTTTCGGTAGTCGTTCAGTGGTTGGAAAAGTGGTTGAACAAATGACCTTCCAAGCTCAATACTGTGAGGGAGGTACTCATTAATAAATTTATCGGAAAATTTAAAAAGATGAGCCGTTGCAAGCTTGAAATTTCCTTTTTCATCTTTTGAAACTTTATTGCCACAAATAAAACGGTATCCACCAATAATCTCTTTTTCCTTAGGGCTCCAAACAATCAATTGTTGGTAGGGCTCAGGCATAGTATCATATTCATCTATATCTATTTCTTCGCCAGTTCCACCGCCTGCATTACGGAATGTAATTTCACGCAATCGACCGATTTCGCGCATGATATTTGGTGAGTCATGTGCGGTGATAATATATATCTGATTGTTGCCATAATTCGTGTTCCTGATGAACTTATTGCAACCAAGCTCTTTCACAATTAGCTCCCTTTCTACCGGTGCTATTATTTCTTTAAACTGATTCATTTGAATAATTCTCTGTTCTAATTTGCTTCAAATTGGGCATTTATATTGGATTCGAGATCATAAACATGCTTCTTAACTTGTTGCGACCATTCCATTGTTGATCGGGTTTTATCGAATGTGGAAAAAGGAATTGACTTTCCAACCGTAATTGTAATCTCTTTTCCTCGTTGTTTATACATTTCGTCAACAAGATATAACATTTCAATATTCCCTTTAATTCCTATCTTTTTTCTAAAGTTTGCTAAATTATAGAAAAAATTTGAATTCCGGCTTTTTATAAACACAGGAATAATGTCTCTTTCGTGTTTTATGGCTTTTTTAATAAAGGTATTTTTCCATTCAAGGTCGTAAATTTTCCCTTTTTGCTTTCGGGAACATAATCCGGCAGGAAAATACAATACCATTTTCTCCGATTGGAAAGTTTCTTCCAAAACTTGAATGTTTTCAGTATTTTTTCCGTGTTTATTTACGGGAATTAAAATAGGTTTTAAATTGGTAATATTCTGCAAAAGATCGTTAGCGGGAAATAATATGTCTTTTCTAACCCGCCCAACCACCTGCATCATTGCAAGTGCATCCATTCCTCCTAGCGGGTGATTTGCAGCCATAATGTATCTTCCTTTATAAGGGATATTTTCGGGATTTACTACTTTTATGTTTACGCCAAAATCCTCCATAACTACTGTCACAAATTCAAGTCCAGTTTTGTCTTCGTGCCTACTTAGCATATAATTCAGAAAATCCTGATGTATGACTCTTTTAAGATAACGAAGTACAAATCGCGGAAGTACCTTTAATAATCCCGGTTTTTTACTTCGGATCAGGTCTTCAATATCGATAAACTTTTTTATTACTACCGATTTGTCTTTCTCTGTTATTGCTGATTTCACAAGTGTTTCTGATTATTATTGCAAAGGTAGGAAAATTAAATGAGTCTTATTCCTTTATTGATTTTTTTAGCATTAAACGCCCAAAAATAACAATTCAACTTTGTGGATATCGAACAATATACTTAATTGTCATATCATATGATATTCAGATATTTATAAAATATGGTGGGAAAGAAGTGGGAAAAGTTATTAACAAAGTGGAGAAAAGTGGAGAAAAGTGGAGAAAATGTATTTATATTTGACGCTGAAATCAAAAATGACCATGATAAACCTGATCGGCGAATTTGAATGTAAACTTGATGTTAAAGGAAGATTTATGCTTCCTTCCGGTCTCAAGAAGCAACTTCCTCCCGAAGTACAAGATCGGTTTGTAATCAACCGTGGCTTCGAAAAGTGTTTGGTTCTTTATCCTCATACCGAATGGAAAAGTATCAGCGATGAGGTGAATCAACTCAATTTATACAATAAAAAAAATCGTGAATTTGTAAGATATTTCTATCGCGGAGCATCAGAACTCGCGCTCGACAGTGCCAACAGAATGTTGTTGCCAAAACAGCTTATGGAATATGCCGGAATTGAAAAGGATCTTGTGTTGTTTGCATTTTCAAATCGTGTTGAAATATGGGCTAAGGGAACATATTCGAACCTCCTTACCGATGAGCCGGAAGACTTTTCAATGCTCGCGGAAGAAGTAATGGGTAAAAAAGAGCAGCAGGAGAAAAAGGATGGAATATCATAGAACTGTACTCCTGAAAGAAAGCATTGACGGGCTTGCAATAGTGCCTGGCGGAAATTATGCTGATGTTACTTATGGTGGAGGCGGACATTCACGAGAAATATTAAAAAATCTGGGTTCAGGACATTTATACGCTTTTGATCAGGATGAAGATGCCAATATCAATAAAATTGATGACGACAGAATTACATTAATAAACGCAAATTTTAGATTTATGAGCAATTTCCTTAAGTTTTACAAAGTGGATAAACTTGATGGAATTATTGCCGACCTTGGAATCTCATCTTTTCAGATAGATAATCCCGGGCGTGGATTCAGTACAAGATTTGAAGGAAATCTCGATATGCGAATGGATGCAAAAGGCGAAACAACTGCAACATCAGTTTTGTCAGCTTATGAGAGGAATGAATTGACTAAAATATTCAGAGAATATGGCGAACTTTCCAATGCACACCGCATTTCTGATAGAATTTGTGAGGCTCGTAACCAAGGAGCAGTTGATACCATAAGCAAGCTTAAAGAAATATTGCTTCCTCTGGCTGAGAGAGGAAAGGAAAATAAATTTTTTGCGAAAGTTTTTCAGGCCTTACGTATTGAGGTAAACCAGGAAATGGACGCCTTAAAAGAATTTTTAATTCAAAGCGGTGAATTGCTTAAAGTTGGGGGGCGTCTTGTAGTGATTTCCTACCATTCACTTGAAGACCGTTTGGTTAAAAACTATATAAAATCCGGAAATTTTGAAGGAAATGTTGAAAAAGATTTTTTCGGAAACCCATATAAAATTTTCAATCAGGTAACGCGCAAACCAATAATCCCATCAGGAACTGAACTAGAAGAAAACAACAGGGCACGTAGTGCTAAATTAAGAATTGCAGAAAAAACAGAATGGCAAAAAACGAATTAAGAGAATCGGAAATTGTTGAGAAAGCTTCTGAAGAAGTTAAAGCTCCTGTTAAGCCAAAAAAAAGAGGTGGCGTTTTTAAAGGGGCTCATAGTATTATCGACGGAACTATACTTGCCAAAGAATCGGTTATAAGAGGTTTGCCTTATATATTTTATATCGCGTTTTTGGCAGTAATGTATATCGGAAATTCTTTTTATGCAGAAAAAAAGATTATGCAAATTGAAAAAATTAAAAAAGAAATTAAAGAATTGCGCTCTGAAAGCATATCTGTTAAATCAAATCTGATGTTTTTGAGCAAACAATCAGAAGTTATTAAGCGTTTAGGTGCCATGGGTGTTAAAGAATCATTGAATCCCCCATTTAAAATTGTTGTAAAAAGCGATACGTCATCCACAGTAAAAGGAAAATGAAAGAAGTGAAAAAAGACATATTGTGGCGTGTTTATCTGGTGTATATCGGAATGTTGATTCTTGCGCTAATGGTGCTTTTTAAAGCTGCAACTATTCAGTTTGTTGAAGGCGACGAATGGCGAAAAAGATCACTTATGCAAACACTCGATACCATGAAAGTGGAAGCTATAAGGGGCAATATTTGCGCTTCTGACGGAAGTTTATTGGCTACATCAGTTCCAATTTTTGATGTTTACTGGGACTCGCAAGTGCCCACCCAAGAAGTGTTCGAGAAAAATGTAGATTCTCTTGCTTATTGTCTATCCAATATGTTTAAGGATAAAACAAAAAGTCAATATAAACAGATATTGGTCAAAGCACGTCAGGACTCTTCGGAGTACTGCCTGATTAGAAAATCTTTTTTAAATGATGAAGCCAGTCATATAGGGTATGAAGATATTAGGCAAATTAAGCGTTTTCCAATTTTCCGTTTAGGACAGGTTAGAGGCGGAATTATTTTTGAACAAAAAGAAAAACGTGTAACTCCATATAAAAATCTTGCCCAACGTACAATTGGTTTTGAAAGAAAAGAAACACATGTATTTGTCGGACTCGAAGGATATTACACCAAATATCTTGAAGGAGTCGGTGGCATCCGTTTACGACAAAAAATTGCAGGTGGAGTGTGGAAGCCTATTAATGACGACAACGAAATAGAACCTCAAAACGGAAACGACATAATAACTACTATTGATATAGATATTCAGGACGTTGCGGAACGAGCACTTATGAAAGCTCTTGATACAAACAATGCCCACCACGGTACAGTGGTTTTGATGGAAGTTGCAACGGGGCATATCAAAGCGATTTCAAACCTGACACGAATATCAAAAGGAAATTATAAAGAAATTTACAATTACGCGGTTGGTGAGCGTTCCGATCCGGGTTCTACATTTAAGCTTATGAGTGTTGTTGCTGGACTTGATGAGGGTTTGTTTACACTCAGCGACATGGTGCCCATTGGTAAATTTACCTATTACGATCGCGAAATGAAAGATTCGCATATCAATGGCTACGGTCCTGTGTCGATAAGGAAAGCCTTTGAACAATCATCAAATGTGGGGATTTCTCAAGCAGTGTACAAGGCATACAAAAACAATCCACAGCGCTACATCGACAAACTATACAGCATGAGGCTGAATTTACCCTTAGGTGTTGATATTGGAGGCGAGGCAATTCCTTATGTTAAAAACACTAAAGATAAAACCTGGTCGAGAGTTTCTTTGCCTTGGATTGCACATGGTTACGAAGTTGAACTTACACCCTTGCAAATACTTGCTTTTTATAATGCAATTGCAAACGATGGCAAAATGATGAAACCAATGTTTGTTTCTGAAATTAGAAAACTTGGGAAAATTGTTCAGGTTTTTCAGCCTAAAGTTTTAAAAGATTCAATTTGTTCTAAGAAAACAGCAAAAATTGTTCAGGATTTGTTGGTTGCCGTTGTTGACAGTGGTACTGCGAAAAATATAAAAAATCCGGTATATAAAATTGCAGGAAAAACAGGAACAGCACAAGTTGCGAAAAATAATAAAGGTTATGGCAAAGACGGCACTGTAAGTTATAAAGCTTCCTTTGTAGGGTATTTTCCTGCTGATAAACCAAGGTATTCATGTATTGTAGTAATTAATGAACCCACGGAAGGCAAGTATTATGGCGGTGCCATTTCTGCTCCGGTTTTTAAAGAAATTGCCGACAGAGTTTATGCCAGAGAATTATCCATTCCTCAGCAAACTGAAATTTCGAACAGTAATGTTAAAATTCCCTTTGTAAAAGCCGGAAATCAAAGAGATTTATTTGTAATATACAATGCGCTCGATTTTAAAACCCTTTGCCAGAAACCCGACGCTGAATGGGCTTTTGCGTCTCCTGAAGATAAATCTGTTACACTCTTCGAAAAAAAGTTCACTTATGGTGTAACTCCTGACGTTGTTGGTATGGGAATAAGAGATGCAGTATATATGATGGAATCTGCAGGGCTTCATGTTAAAATTTCAGGAAAGGGAAAGGTTGTAAAACAATCAGTTATCGCTGGAACAAAAATTTATAAAGGAGCAATTGTTGAACTAATCTTATCCAAATCCACTTTCGAAAACAAAACAATAATTTCAGAGGTAATTAACGATTCTGTTAAAAAAGATACTTCAAAAACAAAAAAAATAACAAAGAAAGTGGATAGTCCAAAAAAACCTGTAAACAAAAAAAAGAAAAAAGAAAATAATAGTTCAAAAGGTAAACCCAAAAGCAAAGAAGATTCTGAGAAAAATAAAACCGAAACAAAGCCAGAAAAGAAGAAACCAACATCATGAAGGTATTAAAAGATATATTGTATAAAGTAAAAATTGTTAGCGTTTCGGGCTCAACAGATATCCCTGTCTCAGCAATAAACTTCGATTCGCGGGCAGTTACTGATAATTCTGTGTTTATTGCTATTAAAGGTACTCACAGCGATGGTCACGATTTTATTAATCTTGCCATTTCTTCTGGCGCTAACGTAATTGTTTGCAGCACTCTGCCTGCTGTTATGAATAAAAATGTTACATATGTTTTGGTTGATGAAACATCAAAAGCCTTGGGATTGCTTGCTTCTAACTTCTACGACAATCCTTCACGAAAAATGAAAATTGTTGGCATAACCGGTACTAACGGAAAAACTACAACTGCTACTCTTTTATTTGATTTGTTCAGAGAATTTAATTTTAGTTGCGGACTTCTATCAACCGTGTGCAATAAAATAAACGAACAAATAATCCCTTCAACCCATACCACTCCTGATGCCATTCAGTTGAATAAATTATTAAGCGATATGGTTGATAATGGCTGCAATTATTGCTTTATGGAAGTGAGTTCACATGCTGTTGCTCAAAATAGAATAGGCGGAATTGAGTTTGCAGGTGGTGTTTTCACAAATATTACGCACGATCACTTGGATTATCATAAAACATTTGAAGAATATATAAAAGCAAAAAAAGGTTTTTTTGACAACCTGGACAAAAGTGCTTTCGCTCTTGTAAATGCTGATGATAAGAATGGAAAGATCATGTTCCAAAATACCAAAGCAAACACTTATACTTTCGGACTAAAAAGTGCTGCAGATTTTAAAGCAAAAGTAATCGAAAACCGTTTTTCGGGTTTAAATATGAACATCGACGGAGTGGAAGTGTGGTTTAAACTTGTAGGTTTGTTTAATGCATATAATATTTTAGGGATTTATGCAACTGCGGTTTTGCTTGGTTTAGACAAAGTTGAAGTACTCACAAAGCTTAGCAATATTGGTGCTGTTGAAGGTCGTTTTGATACAGTTAAATCCCTGGAAGGAAAAATAGCAATTGTGGATTATGCTCATACGCCTGATGCACTTGAGAATGTTTTAAACACAATTAATTCTATAGCAGAATCAAACGAAGAGGTTATAACTGTTGTTGGATGCGGTGGCGATAGGGATAATGCCAAGCGACCGGTAATGGCAAGAATTGCCTGTCAGCTTAGTTCCAGAGTGATCCTTACTTCCGATAATCCGCGTTCAGAAGACCCGCAAAGCATCCTTGATCAAATGATGCAAGGAGTGGATCTGACAATGAAAAATAAAGTGTTGGTTATTGAAAACAGAAAGGAAGCAATTAAAACTGCTCATGCTATTGCAAAACAAGGTGATATCATATTGCTTGCAGGTAAAGGACACGAGAAATATCAGGAAATAAAAGGTGTGAAATATCCTTTCGACGACAAGCAAATTATTTCAGAACTATTCGAAAACAAATAATAAGATGTTATACTATTTATTCGATTATTTAGACAAAGCTTTTAATTTTCCGGGTGCTGGGGTATTCCAATACATTAACTTTAGAGCGCCCATGGCCATTATCATTTCGTTGCTGATTTCATTATTTATTGGGAAACGTGTGATCAATTATCTGCGCCTGAAGCAAGTTGGTGACGAGATCCGCGATCTGGGTCTTGAAGGACAGGTTCAGAAAAAAGGAACTCCAACTATGGGTGGCATTATAATTCTGGCTTCTATAATAATTCCCACTTTGTTGTTTTCGAAACTCAATAACGTCTATGTTAT
>JBBQSF010000114.1:0-10156 GCA_038214085.1 Bacteroidales bacterium
GCTCGAAACAAAACCACGTTCACGTTTTTAAAATACTGATATCTGAACTACAGTTTAAGAATTTTTATTTTGAATAAGCCAGCGTTTGTAAAAACGAAACTGCAACAATGCTCCAACAAAAAAATACAAATGCCAAGAAAAAACATTTTGTATGTTTCGTGAAATAACCGATCGAAACTCACCGTGCATAGCCCATTCATAATAGCTAATACGAGGGTTTCCTGCAATAATGGAAATTTTATACACAAGTAAACTTAAAGCAGGAAGCAAAATATTCATTACAGCGGCTGTACACATACCTATAACTACCAGTCGGAAAATACCCATTGCAACTCCATCTGCTTTAAAATCTCTTATAAAAACATATACAGCAGCAGCACAGAATCCCAAAATGGAAGAAGAGAGCATTAAAGCAGAACCCGGCACTATTGCTTCCGAAAGCAAATGCATTTCGTATGCTCTCGATTGAAAAACCGGAATCCAGGGTGTAATTGTTATAAGTAGCAAACTCAATATATCTAAAAGAAAGTTTTGTTTCTGTGATAGATTAAAAGAAGGCAAGTTCGATTTCCCTTCATTTATTTCGGGTAATATGCGGCTAAGTACTACCGGAACAATAGAAAGACCTATACCTGCAAAAGCAATAAATAATCTAAACATTGTTGATTCAGAATATTGTATTAATAAAATTGAAAAAAAACCACTCTGAATAACAATAGGAATACTGAGTATAAGCATTATCATGAAATTATCATTCCTGACTTTTGGCATAGGTAAAAATATTTACAACAAATATAGTACTTTCCAATAATAATTAATGTTCTATGCGTATTTATTAAAAAAATCGTGAGCGCTTCAAAAAGAGATTGAAGCGCTCACGATTTACTGGTTCAAAATAGTTACATATAAATAACAACAGTATATCCATAAACAGATGCAGTTGCAATATTATCACAATTTCCTGTTCCGTAATCAACAGTTATCGCAGGGTTTGCCTGTGTAATTACTTCTAGCGTGCCGCTTACAATATAGGAACAGCTGATTTCTACTCTGAGCGGAGTTAATATATTAATGGTAAAGGTTTCGCCAAGACTGTTTGTTCCGTCGGCAGTTCCTGTTGCAAGATATACATCATCCCAAATATTCAATAACGTATTGTTGCCTTCTATCCATTCGTGAGTACGTGTTGAATTCCAGTGGATAACTCCATCAACAGAAGTGATTATGGCATTCTGAACATTGTATTTAAAAACCTGATGACCGGCAGCATTCAAACCCATGTTGGTATGTGTTTCAGTAGCCTGAACGCTGTATTCTTTTCCATTCACAATTTCTTTAAATTGGTTGAACGAAACAGTTACAACAGTTCCTGAATCTATGTAAGAACCTGAAAGAACAGCAATAACTTGTCCGCTTCTTACTCTGCCATCATAACATAAACAGTTTGATCCAAAATCAATAGTAACGGTCATCGGATAACTGCTGATGCTGTTAATTGTAACTACCGGACAAGAACTGGAATCGGTTTTATTACCAGAACCGGTATTGCGACTGGCTTTATCTACTTGGTTAAATACTCCACTAAATATGCTTTCGGCTATAGCATTTTCAGTAGCTGATTTGCTTGCATTCTGCGCATTTGGAGTGATTGGAGTGTTCTGACTGTTATCAGTATTTTCTTTTGTACAGGAGAATAAAAACACAATTGCAAAAACTGCAATTACTCCCGGGATTAGATTTTTTCTTTTCATGGCGTTTAGTTTTTAAGTTTATGAATAATCTACATAACAAAAGTACACCTGTTAACACATCTGTTTAAAGCGTAATAGTACCTCAATTTAATGGGTATTTTTACCTGATTTCAAAAAATCGTACAACAGTAAATAATATGCAGGATTTTTTTCCGTTACAGAATCTCAAAAAAAAAGGAGACTGATGTATAGCCTCCTATTTCCTAATTTGAAGAAAGAATTATTTTATAATAATCTTTCCGTTTCCTGCCTGTTCCTTATTTACGATCAGCTGATATAAGTACATTCCGTCAACAAGATTGTCACGACTAAATGTAATGATGTCTGTATTTAATTCCGTAATGCTTTTTACCAGTCTTCCTGTCATATCATAAACATTCAGCTGAAGCTCGCGTCTTTCTCCTTCAGAATTTGCAATTTCAATAGTTGCATAATCAGTAAAAGGATTTGGATAAATGCTTATGTCGAATTTAGGATTCCCATTAATATCTTCAATACCGGCATTCGGAATGATATAAATAAATGTTGTATCGAAAAGGAAATCAAGATTGCTATGGGTCATGGATTTCGCACTCAGATCAATGTGGTATGTAGAATCCATGATCAATCCAGGAATATCAACTTTTATGGTATAATTTCCTGCCGGTAAATTATTGAATTCGAAGAAACCATTTTGATCGGTTCGGTTAATACGGCATGCACCACCAGGGTTTTGTTCAAGAGTTACCTTCACCCCTCTGGCAGGATTTGAATTCTGTGGTCCGGAAAGTTTAGCAACCTGGGTTGTATCCATCCAAACAGTGCCGCTAATCACACCCGGTCCTGATCCAATAAGATTTACAAGAAGCGAATCGCTTTGGCAATTGATTGAAATATTCATATCCTGCATCACATTGAGTGTGGTTGCATTTTCCCAATAAGTAGAATCGCCATAATATGTTGGAAGTAAATACGGATAATTAACAGGATCAGGATCTGCAAGAACCAGGAAGTTTGGACCGACAACATCAGCAAACTGAAAATTTCCATTGTTATCAATTGCAACGTTTTCTAGATTGTAAAATAAATGGTTGTAGCTGTCCTTGATAAACAAACTTGCATCGCCATGTGTAACAGCTGAAACGCCATTTTCACGAAACACATTTCCTGTGATTTGATAAACAGGAACAGTATCTTTAAGATATTCAACATTTTTGATAGTATTGTTTTTATCTGCATGAACAATTGCAAGAGGATAATAAATATTATTTCCCCAGAAATGATAATTGTTTACAGTATCTCTAATTTGATATACAGGCCAAAGTGAAGGTCCCATTTTGGCAAAAATACTATCGACTTCCACCACATACTCATGAACACGGATAACATCATGCGTTCCAAAAACCGTAGTTAATGAACCATAAGCATCGCAAGAAAGAACTTTATCAATATGACATTTAAAAATTGTATCCACATCAAACGGATTTTTATCCAGAGCAATTGTCCAGTTGGCTGAATTGTTAAAATTTGAATTGTATGTAGAAGGTGTTCCCATTAAAAGTTCCTTTGGAGATTCCAGCACATTTTGGTAACCATTACCGGGGTCGCCTCTGAAACCGACAATACTAAAACCTGTTGGATCGGTTTTCCAGTACATATATCCCCAACCGGCCTGATCAACTGGCGCTGCGCCATAAAAACTTGAGAAAAATATTGCAGGACCCCAAGTGTACAAATTAGAGCCGGGGAAATCATCTGCATTCTGCTGATAAGGAGCTGTAGGTGAATAAATCGCTAACTTTTGGTAATGATTCTGCAAAGCGGAAAAATTCCAGTTCTGTGCCAAAGGGCTTGCAATACCAATATTCACATTAGTTATTGTATCAAATGCAACTACATCACCCTGACCAGGGCGGGGCAAATCAGCTGAAGTTACAGTGATCTGTGCTGAACAAATTGCGGATATCAGCAGAGAAGTGAATAATAATGATAGTGTTTTCATAATGCTCTGGTTTAAGGTTCAAATATAATAAACTTTTTTTCAACATTACAAAAATACCAGTTTACTGATTATGCAATAAAGAGCATATCTGCCTGAAATATAAGGGTATTTTTACCTGAAACCTGAAAAAATGATTTTCGAAAAATAAACACTAGCGACAAGGTTATTGTGCTAATGAATGAAAAACATTGATTTATCGCCATTTAAATAAATTTAAACAACAATATAGCAAAATACACAATTTATTTGTAGCTTTGCACGTTTTCTGAATTATTAATATAAATACTTTTCACAAACATGGAACAGAAAAATAATATAGTACTTGTACCTACTGATTTTAGTGAAGTGGCTGATTATGCAATTGAGCATGCTGCCGGTATATGCAAGCAACTCAACTATAAACTCACTTTACTTCACATTATAAACAAGGACACAAAAACCTTATTAAAAAAGGAGAAACAAGGTGTTACCAATGTTCAGGATGAATTGCAGAAACAAGCTCAGGAACTTTCCGCTAAGCATGGAATTGTAGTTGATTTTGTGGCTAAGGAAGGGAGTATTTTCTCAACTATTAATTTAGTTGCTAAAGAAGTTGGGGCCAATTTGCTTACCATGGGAACTCATGGAAAAGTTGGTGTTCAACGGCTGATAGGCAGTTATGCACTCAAAGTTATTGAAAGTGTGGATGTTCCAATAATTGTTGTTCAAAACAAGGCTTTCGGACAGGGATATCAAGATATCATTCTCCCTATTGACGATACAATGGAATCGAAACAAAAAGTTAAATGGGCCATTCATATTGCACGTAAATTCAAATCAACTGTTCATATTTTTTCAATGATTTCTTCTGAATCTTACCGCTCAAATAAAATTAAAGCCAATACACTTCAGATTATGAAATTCTTTGAACAGAATGATATAAAATACACTCAGAAATATGCTGAAAAAACAGGTAACTTCACAAAACAGATTCTTACATATTCCTCATCAGTAAACGCCAGTCTGATTATTATCATGACGAATCCGGATAAACTAATGCCTAACTTTATACTTGGAGCTTGGGAAGAAGAAATTTTATTTAATGAAGCTCAGATTCCTGTTATGTGTGCAAATCCTGTTGAACTTAATATTGTGGTTGGAGGAATGTAAATAGCATTTAATATTTTTAAAAGGATGACCTAACTGTCGTCCTTTTTTTTTGCGAAAAATGTGTAATAAAAAAGATTAAATTTGTTCACAGTATTGAAATAAATGACAAAAAAAGAACGCTACGAAAAAATACTTGAATTCTTCTCAACAGAAATGCCTGTTGCAGAAACTGAACTGCATTTTTCAAATCCATTTCATCTGCTTATTGCAGTTATTCTTTCTGCCCAATGCACTGACAAAAGAGTAAATCAGATCACTCCTGCTCTGTTCAAAAAATTTTCCACGCCCGAAATTCTAGCAAAAGCAAGCTATACAGAAGTTTTTGAATATATAAAAAGTTGTTCTTACCCAAACAATAAGTCGAAGCATCTGGTGGAAATGGCGAAAACTCTTGTTCGTGATTTTAACTCAGAAATACCTGAAAATATTGAGCAATTGCAAACTATTCCCGGTGTTGGTCGAAAAACAGCTAATGTTATTGCATCAGTTGTTTATAACAAACCAGCAATGGCGGTTGATACACATGTGTTCAGAGTGGCAGCGCGGCTTGGGCTTACAATAAATGCGAAAAATCCACTGCAATGCGAATTACAATTGGTAAAAAATATTCCTGAAGAAAAAATTCCCATTGCCCACCACTGGCTTATTCTTCATGGCAGATATGTCTGCATTGCCCGAAAACCAAAATGTTCAGAATGTGGTTTAAAGGAATTTTGCAAGTATTATTCCGCTTTACAAAAAAACAATAAAAAACAAGTACTATGATACAATTAAAAATTGGTGATAAAGCTCCTGATTTTTCAGGAACAGATCAAAATAATATAACAGTTTCGCTAAAACAATTTATGGGTTCAAAACTTATTTTATATTTTTACCCAAAAGACAATACGCCAGGCTGTACGGCCGAAGCATGTAACCTTCGCGACAACTATGAACTTATGATTAAAAAGGGATACAAAGTTGTTGGAATAAGTGCAGACAGCGTTAAATCACACTCAGGTTTTGCTGAAAAATTTGCCCTGCCATTTCCTCTGATAGCGGATATCGAAAAAACTATAATTAAAAACTATGGCGTTTGGGGAAACAAGAAATTTATGGGAAAGGAATATGAAGGAATAATTCGCACTACATTTATAATTTCAGAAAAAGGAACCATTGAAGAAATTGTTAGTAAAGTGGATACAAAAAATCATTCCGAACAGATATTTGCTTTATAAATTTGCCTATTTTTGAGAACTATTTCATTAAAATTTAACAACTATATATATGAGCAAAGAAAAAGAAAAAGAGAACATTCAAAATCTCGAAAAACTCAAAGCACTTCAACTTACTGTTGACAAACTCGAAAAAACATACGGAAAAGGAACAGTTATGCGCATGGGCGATAAAGCAGTTGATAATGTTGAAGCAATATCAACAGGCTCAATTGCTTTGGATATAGCCTTAGGAATTGGCGGTTTACCTCGGGGTAGAGTTATTGAAATATATGGTCCTGAATCTTCAGGAAAAACAACTCTTGCAATTCATGCAATTGCTGAAACCCAAAAAGCCGGAGGCATTGCTGCTTTTATTGATGCCGAACATGCTTTCGACAGGTTTTACGCACAAAAACTAGGAGTTGATATCCAAAACCTTCTGATTTCTCAACCAGACAATGGAGAACAGGCACTCGAAATCGCTGAAAACCTCATTCGCTCTGGGGCAATTGATATTATAGTTATTGACTCGGTGGCCGCACTTACACCAAAAAGTGAAATTGAAGGCGAAATGGGCGATTCAAAAATGGGTTTGCAGGCACGCCTTATGTCGCAAGCACTCCGTAAACTTACAGGAACCATTAGCAAAACAGGTTGCTGCTGCGTATTCATCAACCAACTTCGCGAAAAAATTGGTATAATGTTCGGGAATCCTGAAACTACCACAGGAGGTAACGCTTTAAAATTCTACGCTTCTGTTCGTCTTGATATCAGAAGACTTGCGCAGATAAAAGATGGTGAAAATGCAATTGGAAATCGCGTACGAGTTAAAGTTGTGAAAAACAAAGTTGCACCACCTTTCCGCATGGCAGAATTCGACCTGCTTTATGGAGAAGGTATCTCGAAAATTGGTGAGATCATTGATCTTGGCGTTGAACTGAATATTGTTAAAAAAAGTGGGTCATGGTTCAGCTACGGAGATACAAAACTCGGACAAGGCAGAGATTCTGTTAAACAACTGCTTTTCGACAATCCGGAACTGGCTCAGGAACTCGAAATCAAAATCAGAGAAGCTTTAGCTGTAGTTTAGATTTTTTATTTTTTCAATTCCTTTTTTCGGCACTGATAAACCGAAAAAAGGAATTGATTGTTTAATCCCCTTTTCTTATGAAATTTTTAAGATTGTTTTTTTTAGCTGTTTTGATTTCAACAATATTTATTGCATGCAGCGGCAGCGATAAGAAAAAAAAAGACACAGAAATAGTTTCGGATACTACATCGGCTGAACTTCTACTGCTTAACAAACAAATTGCAGCAGATCCTGGAAATGCCGACCTTTATAATAAAAGAGCAAAATATTATTCCGAAAACCTGCTTTTTGAAGAAGCGTTAACAGATATAAGCAAAGCAATGAATATCGATTCTTCGAAAGCTGAATATTTTCTTACACTATCGGATATTTATTTTGGAACAGGAAAAATTAAAAATTGTCAGGCAGCAATCCAAAAATCAATAAACCTTGATCCCGAATATACCGACGCCTTGTTGAAAATGGGAGAATTAAATCTCTACTTTAAAGAATACGCCAAAACTCTTGACTATCTTAATAAAGCACTTGCAATAAATAAAATTAATGCAAAAGCTTATTTCATGAAAGGAATGACCTACAAAGAAATGGGCGACACAGCTAAAGCAGTTTCCAATTTTCAGACTGCTGTTGAACAGGACGGCGATTATTACCATGCATACATTCAACTTGGTCTTATTTTTTCAACCCGTCATAATAAGCTTGCTGAAGATTATTACAACAATGCATTAAAATTAAATCCAAAAAGCATCGAAGCCCTTTACGGACTGGGTATGTATTATCAGGAGATTGCTGAATACAACAGTGCAATTGCTGCTTATGATTCCATTATTTCTATAAATCCGAAATACAAACAGGCTCATTTCAATCTGGGATACATTCATCTTGTTTACCTGCAAGTTTATTCGCAAGCAATAAAACATTTCACAAATGCAATAAGCTGTGATCCTGATTATGCTGAAGCTTATTATAACCGCGGATATTCCTATGAATTGTCGGGCGATGTTACTTCGGCAAAAGCTGATTATAAAAAAGCACTTGAACTAAAAACAAATTACCAAAAGGCTATTGATGGTTTGAACCGGATTGACCGGCCAGCAAAAAAATAAAAGAAAATCATTATGAAAAAAATTCTATTTGTACTGTTAATACTTACAGTCACTCTTTCAGGTTTTGCACAGAAAAAAAAGCTTACCCCCGAAACATTGTGGGAAATGGGTAGAGTTAGCGAAATTCAGGTTTCACCCGATGGAAAAACAGTTTTATTTGGAATTACTTATTACAATGTTTCGGAAAATAAAGGCAATCGTGATTTATACACCATGCCTGTTTCCGGCGGCACACCAGTAAAAGTAACGGATTTTGCCGGAAGTGAATACAATGGAATTTGGCGCCCCGATGGGAAAAAGATTGCATTTCTTTCAGCAAAAAATGGTTCTATGCAAATATGGGAAATGAATCCCGATGGCAGCGACAAAAAACAAATTTCAGATATTGCTGATGGAATAAATGGATTTTCATACGCTCCTACCCTTGATAAAATTCTTTTTATAAAAGATGTAAAACTCGACTCTACTGTTCAAGATATCTATCCTGATTTGCCCAAAGCCGATGCACGTATTATCAACACCATGATGTACCGTCATTGGGACAGTTGGCACGACTATGCATACAGTCATGTGTTTTACGCAAGTTATAATTCAGTCGATAACAAATTAGGTAATGTTACAGACATTCTCGGAACCGATAAATTTGATTCGCCACTCACTCCCGATGGCGGAATGGAGCAAATAGCATGGAGTTCTGATGGGAAAACCATTGCCTATACTTGCAAAAAACTGAACGGAACAGCTGAGGCTTTAAGTACAAATTCAGATATTTTTATTTACAATACTGAAACAAAAACAACTACCAACCTTACCAAAGGAATGGACGGTTACGATATGGATCCGGCATTTAGTCCCGATGGCAGCAAATTGGTATGGAGCAGCATGAAAACCCCGGGGTTTGAATCGGATAAAAAACGCATCATGCTTTATGATTTTAAAACGAAAACATTCACGGACCTTTCAGAAAAATTCGATCAGAGCTCTTCTACTTTTAAATGGAGCAACGACAACAAGACCATTTATTTTATTAGTGGAATAAATGCCACATATCAGTCCTATTCGGTGAATATTGAAAGCAAAGAAATTATTCAGTTGTCAAAAGGCAAACACGATTATACAGATATTGCACTTGCAGGCGAAAAAATAATTGCCACGGTTATGTCAATGTCCATGCCTACTGAAATTTTCAGTCTGGAAAAATGGAAAAAAGGATGGCTTGAAACACAACTCAGCTTCACCAATAAATCAATTCTTGACACCGTGGAAATGGGAAAAGTTGAAGAACGCTGGATAACTACAACCGACGGAAAAAAAATGTTGGTATGGGTTATCTATCCGCCTTTTTTCGACAAAACAAAAAAATATCCTGCATTGCTTTATTGCCAAGGCGGACCGCAGAGTGCAGTGAGTCAGTTTTTTTCGTACCGTTGGAATTTTCAAATGATGGCAGCAAACGATTACATCATTGTAGCGCCTAACAGACGTGGGTTGCCAACCTTTGGACAGGAATGGAACGACCAGATCAGTCAGGATTATGGCGGACAAAACATGCAAGACTATCTGACTGCAATTGATACTGTTTCTGCTGAACCTTTTATAAATAAAGATAAACTCGGTGCTGTTGGGGCAAGTTATGGTGGTTATTCCGTTTATTGGCTGGCAGGAAACCACAACAAACGATTTAAAGCATTTATAGCGCATTGCGGAATGTTTGATTTTGAAAGTTGGTACGGAAGCACTGAAGAAATGTGGTTTGCCAATTATGATTTAGGCGGTGCATACTGGAAAAAACCAAAACCAAAAAGTTATGAATTTTCACCAAATAATTTTGTTGGAAAATGGGACACTCCAATTCTGGTAATAGAAGGAGGAAACGATTTCCG
>JBBQSF010000115.1:0-10145 GCA_038214085.1 Bacteroidales bacterium
GAAAATCAAACTATTCCTGAATGTGCCAATATGAACCTTTCAGCATATGATAAGGCGAAAATTGATGCGTTTATTCAACAATTAAATAAATTAAAACAAAACCCGCCTACTTGGGATGAGTTGTTTGTGATGCAAAATACATATCTTATTTGGTACGATAAAATTTCTCGTAAAAAATCAAAATATAAAGGAGAATAATTACCTAACAATCTGTAAAAAAAGGTTATCAAATGAATGGTAACCTTTTTTATTGCCAAAAAAAATAATTGATAATTTTAATAAATTTCTCCCATTAAGGTGGCCGTTGTACAATGGGTCACCTTAATTTTTATATACTCGCCAGGTTTCTGTCCATTTGCAGGGAATACAACCACTTTATTCTGGCTGTTACGACCAAATAAATGCTCCTTCGAACGTTTTGAAACTCCTTCAATTAAAACTTCAAATACTTTTCCGATATCTTTTTTATTGCTTTGTAACGAAAGTTTTTGCTGCAAGTCAATTATTTCTTTTAAACGTCTTGCTTTAATTTCTTCAGGAACATCATCAGGTAATTTTTTCGCAGCCAGCGTTCCTGGGCGTTCAGAATACTTAAACATAAAGGCATATTCATATTGTGCCCATTCCATCAGTGAAAGGGTATCTTTATGGTCTTCTTCTGTTTCTGAGCAAAAACCAGCAATAATATCAGTTGAAATTGAACAATCAAGAATTTTATTTTTGATGGATTCAATGCGTAACATATAATCCTCTCGGGTATATTTACGGTTCATCAGCTTCAGCATTTTTGAACTTCCTGATTGAATAGGAAGATGAATAGAACGGCAGATATTTTCGTGTGCGAGAATGGTATCAATAAGCTTTTCTGATAAATCTTTAGGATGCGAAGTGGCAAATCGGACACGTAAAAGCGGATTTACCAAGGCAACTGCTTTAACCAAATCAGGAAAATCAGTAAGTTGCTCATTTTCCGTGAAACTGTAGGAATTTACATTTTGTCCAAGCAGAGTAATATCACGGAAACCAGAGTGATATAGCTCTCTTGCTTCTCTGATAATTGTTTCAGGATTTCTGCTTCTTTCCTTTCCGCGTGTTCCAGGAACAACGCAGTAGGAACAAAAATTTTCACAACCTCTCATGATCGAGATAAATGCATTGATTCCGTTTGAATCGTAACGTACTGGGGAAATATCGGCGTACGTTTCTTCCAGTGATAGCAATACATTTACAGCTTTCTTGCCTTCAAATGCTGTACGTAAAAGTTCAGGAAGATTTCTGTAAGAATCAGGACCCGAAATCAGGTCAACGGCTTTTTCTTCTTCAAGGAGTTGCTCTTTCAATCTTTCGGCCATGCAGCCTAAAATTCCGATAATTAATCTGGGTTTTTTCTTTTTCAGGGAATTAAATTCTTTCAACCTTTTTCTAACGCGTTGCTCCGCATTATCCCTTATAGAACAGGTATTTATTAGTATAATGTCGGCGCTTTTGTAATCCTGTCCAATACTATAATTATCATCTTTAAGTATTGATGCAACAATTTCGCTGTCGGAAAAATTCATCTGGCAGCCATAGGTTTCAATAAAAATTGTTTTCTTTTCCTTTTTCAATTATTATAAAGATAAAAATATGACTGCAAAGGTACTTAAATTCATCATTTTGTTGCATGTCAAAAAAAATCAAATAAAAAATTTATTGCATTATAATAAGGGATTTGTTTTTCTTTGCAAGAAATTTTTTTAATAATACTTCTGATGATAAAGAATCTGGTAGTGGTTGAATCTCCCGCAAAAGCTAAGACAATTGAGGGTTTTCTGGGTAAAGATTTTATTGTAAAATCGAGTTTTGGACATGTTAGAGATCTGGCAAAGTCTAAGTCTAAAAAGGATAATACGGGACTTGGGGTGGATATTGATAATAATTTTACCCCTATTTACGAAATCCTTGAGGATAAGAAAACCCTGGTTAGTGAGCTGAAAAAAATGGCCAAAGAAGCAGAAACAGTTTGGCTGGCAACTGATGAGGACCGTGAAGGCGAAGCCATTTCCTGGCATCTTATGGAAGCCTTGGAACTTGTAAAGGCAAAAGTAAACATCAAAAGGATTGCTTTTCATGAGATTACAAAAAATGCCATTCAGGAAGCCATTGAAAATCCACGCAGTTTGAATATTGACCTTGTAAATGCACAACAGGCAAGAAGAGTTCTCGACCGCTTAGTTGGATTTGAGCTTTCCCCATTATTGTGGAAAAAAGTGAAGCCATCTTTGTCTGCTGGTCGTGTACAGTCTGTTGCCGTTAGACTTATCGTTGAACGTGAGGATGAAATCAGAGGTTTTTCAACTTCTTCAGCATTTAGGGTGAGTGCCAATTTTGATTTTGATAAAAAAGGACAGAAATATAAAGTAAAAGCAGAACTTCCACATAAATTCGACACCAAAGAACTGGCACATAAATTTTTGGAACAATGTAACGGTGCTTCTTTTTCTGTTGAAAATACAGAAACAAAGCCGTCGAAAAAATCTCCAGCACCACCTTTCACAACTTCAACGCTTCAGCAGGAAGCCAGTAGAAAACTTGGATTTTCTGTAGCAAAAACCATGATGGTGGCGCAACAGCTCTACGAATCAGGAAAAATAACATACATGCGTACCGATTCTGTGAATCTTTCGGAACTTGCCCTGAATATGGCAAAAAAAGAAATTACTTCACATTATGGACCCGAATACGTTAAAATTAGAAATTATATCACAAAATCAAAAGGTGCTCAGGAAGCTCATGAGGCAATTCGGCCATCGTATATGAATAATTCTGCAATTGAAGGAGATTCTTCGCGTAAACGCCTGTATGAGCTAATCTGGAAAAGAACAATAGCCTCACAAATGAGCGATGCTGAACTTGAAAAGACCAATATTACCATTGGGATTTCAAAATCGGCTGAAAAATTCATCGCTAAAGGCGAAGTGATTAAATTTGATGGATTTTTAAAGGTATATATGGAATCTTCCGATGATGAAGATGATGAAAATCAGAAGGATATTCTTCCTCCAATGCAGACCGGTGATCCACTTGATATGATTGACATTAGTGCAATTGAACGTTACACATTGCATCCTCCAAGGTACACAGAAGCAAGCCTGGTAAAAAAACTGGAAGAACTTGGAATTGGAAGACCATCTACGTATGCGCCTACTATTTCAACCATTCAAAAGCGCGGATATGTTGTTAATGAAGATCGCGATGGTGTTAGCAGAAATTTCTTTTCCTTATTATTAAAAAATGGAAAAATTTCGGAGGAACTCAAGTCAGAAAATTATGGTTATGAGAAATCAAAACTTTTTCCAACTGATATTGGCTCACTTGTAAATAAATTTTTAACACAGTATTTTGACAACATTATTGATTACCACTTTACAGCCAAGGTTGAAAAAGAATTTGATGATGTAGCTCAGGGGCAGAAAGTATGGAATGATGTTATTCGTGAATTTTATTTTCCTTTCCACAAACAAATTGAAGATACTACATTAAGTTCTGAAAGGGTAAGCGGTGAAAGGCTTTTGGGAAAAGAACCTGAAACAGGAAAGAATGTTTATGTTAAAATTGGTAGATTTGGACCTGTTGCTCAAATCGGAGAAAGTTCTGATGAGGAAAAACCAAGGTTTGCAAGTCTTTTAAAGGGTCAAAGCATTGAAGATATCAGTTTATTATCCGCATTGGAATTGTTTAAACTTCCAAAAGAAATTGGAAATTATAACGAAAAACCTATGTTTGTTGCAATAGGACGTTTTGGCCCATATATTAAGCACGACGGAAGCTTCTATTCTGTTGGGAAAACTGATAATATAATGTCTCTTACTCCAATGCGTGCAATTGAAATTATACTCGAAAAACAGGATAAGGACAGTAAGAAACTGATCAGGGAATTTACCGAAAATGCTGAAGTAAAAGTGTTGAATGGCCGATGGGGTGCTTATATTTCTGCTTCAGGAAAAAACCATAAAATTCCTAAGGGCACAAAACCGGAAGCGCTCCAACTAAGCGATTGTCTTGAAATTATTCAAGCAGCTGCAAAAAATGAAGGCCCCGTAAAATCAAAAAAAGCAACTGCTGCCAAACCGAAAGTTGTTAAAGCAAAACCAAAATCTGCTGCAAAAAAAACATCAACAATTAAAAAAACAGCAAAGAAAGCGTAATCTTTATGGAAAATATATCCCTGTTTTTTGAACCTGTAAGCCCGGCTTTTATTCCTGAAGATGGAACTGCTTATCATGGGCAATTGGGAAGTATAATTGATATCCATTCGGAAAAATCAGGTTTTCCCGCTCTAAATGGAATTGATATTGCAATTTTAGGCGTTTGCGAAGACCGTAAATCATTTTCTAACAAAGGTGCTGCTATGGCTCCGGATTGTATTCGTGAAAATCTTTACAAATTGTTTCAGGGACCACATAAAATAAAAATTGCTGATTTAGGAAACATTAAAAGCGGACACGAGGTTGACGATACTTACTTTGCCGTGAAAACAGTTATTTCGGAACTATTAAAAGAGAAAATTATTCCCGTATTGATTGGAGGAACACAAGACCTTACTTTTGCCAATTATCAGGCTTATGAAGATCTCGGACAAATCATTAATATTGCAACAATTGATTCTTCTTTCGACCTTGGTACTGCTGAGCAGGAGATTAATTCAAAGGCGTTTTTAAATAAAATTATCGTACATCAGCCAAATTTTCTTTTTAACTATACCAATCTTGGTTATCAAACCTATTTTGTAGATCAGGATGCAATTGACCTTATGGGAAAACTATATTTTGATGTTTACCGCTTGGGCGCGATAAGAAGCAATATAGAAGAAGTGGAGCCATTTGTGAGAAATGCAGATATGGTTAGTTTTGATATTTCAGCTATTCGACAATCCGATGCTCCGGGAAACGGGAGTGCATCTCCCAATGGCTTTTATGGGGAAGAGGCCTGCCAGATTGTTAGATATGCCGGAATGAGCGATAAGTTAAGCTCAATCGGGTTTTATGAAGCAAATCCTTCGCTCGACAGGGGAGGGCAAACCTCATTGCTTGTGGCTCAGATGATCTGGTATTTTATTGATGGATTTTACAATCGGAAACATGATTTTCCATTAATTGAAAAAGACGATTATATCAAATACCGTGTTTTTATTCACGATCATAAATACGAAATCGTTTTTTACAAAAGCAAGAAAAGCGATCGATGGTGGATGGAAGTTCCCTGCCCTACTAACCTCAAAAGCAAATATGAGCGTCATTATCTTATTCCCTGTTCATACCGCGATTATCAGGTTGCACTTAAAGAGGAAATGCCTGATCGCTGGTGGCAGGTATACCAAAAGCTGATGTAAAGTTTACCCTTATGGTTTTAAATGACCATTTACTAATATTTATATATTGGTTTTGGATATGTTGGTAAATTTGTTAAAAAAAACGAAACCAATTTTTATTTTCTGAGTATAAATTCATTAAAACTTGTTGGGAAATAATTATTTGAATGAAAATAAAAAAAATAATACCAACAAGAATTTGTTAATTAAAAAAAATTTTTGTTATTTTACCGTCCTTTTAATACAAAAGAGATTACTAAAACCCAAAATATGAAAAGAAATATTACTCTTCTGTTTCTGGTTTTCCTTAGCAGTGTAGCTTTTTCGCAACAGGAAGCGCAGTTTAGCCATAATATGTTTAACAACATGGCAATCAATCCGGGTTATGCTGGAAGCAATGATGCAATATGCGCAACAGCAATTGCAAGGCAGCAATGGGTAGGGTTTAAAGACCCCGATGGCAGTAAAACTGCTCCCCAAACTTATTTGTTTTCTGTTGATGGTGCTGTAAATCCTCTTCACGGAGGTTTGGGTATGACCATTTTTCAGGATCAACTGGGATTTGAAAAAAATCTGGGTGTAAAATTAGCCTATGCATATCGTTTAACCGCTGGTCCTGGTACACTAGGTATTGGCGCACAGGTTGGTTTCTTAAGCAAATCAATTGATTTTACTAAATTTAATCCAATTGATGTAAATGACCCTAAACTTCAAGGGGCAAAAGAGTCAAACATGGCAACAGATTTTGCTTTTGGAGCTTATTATAAAATCGAAAACAAATTATATTTTGGATTATCTGCCTCGCAATTAGCGCAATCTGAGGTGCAGTTTTCAACTGCATTAGCTTCTCCCACTTTAGCCCGTCATTACTATGTTTCTGCAGGATATTATTACCCACTACCAAACAATCCGGAACTTGAAATTGACCCATCAATTTTAATTAAAACAGACTTTGCCTCTACACAATTTGATATAAATGGTTTACTCAAATACAATAATCAGTTCTGGGGTGGCGTTAGTTATAGAGCAACAGATGCCATAGTTATACTTTTAGGAATGAATTATAAGAATTTCCATTTTGGATATTCATACGATGTAACAACATCACCCATGGGCGCAAGTGGCCGAAGCAGCGGTAGTCATGAAGTTATGGTTGGATATTGTTTTAAGATTATTAAAGAGTTTCATCCCCAGAGCTATAAAAACCCTAGGTTCTTATAAATCTGAAACCAAATTAAATTATTATCGTTAAAGGTGTTTAAAATCAAATTATTTAAAAGCTGTATCTTTTAAATTTTTAAAACCAGATCTTATGAAAAAAATGCTTTTGTTCTTTACAATAATCCTTTTGTTAAGTAGTTGCGACAGATCAGGAAAAGGATATTTGGTAGGGGTTCAGGATAGAGAAGATTGGTATCAACCCGATCCTTTTGGTATGTTGTTTATTCCCATGGGAAGTTACAATATGGGTAACAGCGATCAGGACGTACCGTATGCTCAGATTACTCCTTCTAAAACTGTTTCTGTTCAGGCTTTCTACATGGACGAAACCGAAATTACCAATAACGAATATCGTCAATTCGTTTATTGGGTGAGGGACTCAATTGCTCACCGTAAACTTGGAGAGCAGATCGAAGAGCATTTGATCACAGAAGATGAAGAAACAGGCGAAACATACGAACCTGCTTATATCAATTGGAAAGCAAAAATTGCTTGGGATGATCCACGCGATGAAGAACAACGCGATATCCTTGCAACAATGTACCTTCCGGAACATGAACGTTTTTATCGCCGTAAGGAAATTGATACCCGTTTGTTGAATTTTGAATATTATTGGATTGATTTTAAAGCTGCTTCTTCAAAGGATTTCTCTCAGGGCAGTATCGCCGCAGGATCGCTCAACAACAGGCCTCAGGGTTTAAAGGATCGTTCGGTTTATATCAAAAAAGATGTAATTAATGTGTATCCCGATACCCTCGCATGGGTTCATGATTTTACCTATTCGTTTAACGAACCAATGACTCAAATGTATTTTTGGCATCCTGCTTATGACAATTATCCAGTTGTTGGCGTTAGCTGGAAACAAGCTCGTGCTTTCTGTATCTGGAGATCTCAACTGTTAAACAGTTGGTTGCAAGGTCATGAAGAAACCTTTGTAAATGAGTTCCGCCTTCCTACGGAATCTGAATGGGAATGGGCTGCCCGTGGTGGTCTCGATTTAAGTCCTTATCCTTGGGGTGGACCTTATATCCGTAATAGTAATGGCTGTTTCCTAGGTAACTACAAACCTCTCCGGGGAAATTATGTTGACGATGGTGGACTTCATTCACTTATAGTTGGACACTTTGCTCCAAATGATTATGGTTTATATGATATGGGTGGAAATGTTGCTGAATGGACTAGTAATTCTTATGATGAGTCAGCCTATAATTTTACACACGACTTAAACATGGATTATTCTTATGAAGCAAAGGATACTGATTCTCCTGTTCTGAAAAGAAAGGTTATCAGAGGCGGATCATGGAAAGATGTTGGATATTACATGCAGGTTGGCACACGTTCTTATGAATATCAAGATACTGCAAAATGTTATATAGGATTCCGTTGTGTTCAGACTTATCTTGGCCGCGACAAAAATGACGGTCCTAATGCCTCTAATGTTTATAATTAAAATTCACATAAATTACTAACTAAATTAATAAACACGCAAATGAAGAATCTCGTAAGAAGCAAAAAGTTCAAAAACTTCATGTCCAAACTTTATGGCTGGGGCGCAGCAGTTGTAATTGTTGGAGCATTATTTAAAATTCAGCATTATCCAGGAGCCGGAGTTATGCTTGGTATTGGATTAGGAACAGAAGCCCTAATTTTCTTTTTCTCAGCATTTGAACCACCTCACGTTGAACCCGATTGGAGCCTTGTATATCCTGAGCTAGCAGGTATGTATGCTGAAGAAGAAAAAATTAAAGATAAAAAGAGCCTTACAGAAGAATTAGATAAAATGCTTGAAGAAGCAAAAATTGGTCCTGAATTAATTTCAAGTCTTGGTGTAGGATTGCGAAATCTTTCTGATACTACCTCAAAACTTTCTGACGTTTCTCAAGCTTCTATAGCAACGGAGGAATATGTAAGTAATATTAAAGGCGCTTCAAAATCAGCCGGAGAACTTACTGATTCTTACAAAAAAACTTCTGACGCATTGGTAAAAGACCTCAATGCTTCTGACGAATATGTTACCAATATTAAGGCTGCTTCTCACTCTGCCGGAAATCTTGCCGCTACTTACACTCAGACCGCAGACGCTCTTAAATCTGATTTAGGTGCAACAGGTGACTATGTAACAAGCATTAAAAAAGCAACAACATCTGCAAATGAACTTGCAGAACAATATACAAAATCAGCACAATCTCTTACCAAATCAGCTGAAGCAATCGATTTTTCTGCAGTTGGCGGTAAGTCGTATGGCGATCAAATTCAAAAACTTACAAAAAGCTTAACAGCCCTGAATTCTGTTTATGAATTACAGTTACAAGGCACTAACGATCAATTGGCAGCATCTAGTAAAATGCAGGACGGAATTAATGTATTCCTCCAGAACTTAGCAGCAAGTAATGATAACACAATGAAGTATAAGGATGAAATTGCTTCTCTTGCTAAAAACCTCTCTGCACTTAATAATGTTTACGGCAATATGCTGGCAGCTATGAATGTTAATGTTAACAAGTAATTCATCGGAAATTTTAATGATTTTAAATAAATTTTAAATTATGGCTGGTTATAAAGAAACCCCGCGTCAGAAAATGATTGGGATGATGTATCTGGTATTGACAGCCCTTTTGGCTCTTAATGTTTCAAAGGATATATTAAATGCATTTGTTATTGTAAATGAAGGTTTAACTACAAGTCAGGAAAATACTGCTAGTAAAAATGAGCTCATCTATGCTAATTTTCAAAAATCTTATTTAGAAAACCCTGTCAAAGTGAAACCTTATCTTGATAATGCACTTATCGCTCAAAAATACACAAAGGAATTAGTAGCTTATATCAAGGAACTTCGAACTAAAATTGTTGCATTTACAGATTTTGGAGTTAAAGATAAAAGTTCAGATCCTGGAAAATGGGCCATTGCAGATACGATGACGCTTGCATTTGTAGACGGTAAAGATAATTACGATAAGCCGATGGAAATTCTTATCGGGCAATCAGAGGATGGAAAGGGTGCTGAAGGTGTTGTTTTGAAGGGAAAACTGGAAACATTCAAAAAGAATATGATTGCTTTGCTGAGCACTGAAAAAGACAAAAAAGCGGCGGAAGCAAATTTTCCAATCAAATTAGGAGATTCATATAGTATTACCGAAGGAAAAGTGGTGGATTGGGTTCATAATAACTTTTATCATACTGTTCTTGCTGCTGATGTTGCTTTATTGAATAAATTTATCATTGATGTGAAAACGGTGGAAGGTGATGTAATTGCAAAATTATTTTCTAATGTAGATGCTTCTTCATTCAAATTTGATAAAATTATTGCAAAAGTTGTTGCACCATCAAGTTATATTTTAACAGGAAATGAATATAAATCAAATATTTTTCTTGCAGCTTACGACAGTAAAAAATCACCGGATATTTATATAGGCGATACCATTTCCCATGTTGGAACTCTTCTTGACAAAACAAAATTTGAAGATGGTATGGGTGTTTACTCTACTACCGGTTCAGGTATTGGCGAGCAGAAATATACAGGATGGATTAGCATTACTAAACCTGGCGAAACAACCCCAACTTTATACAATTTTGG
>JBBQSF010000116.1:0-10117 GCA_038214085.1 Bacteroidales bacterium
GCTGCCCAATCGCTAAAAGCACCATCATCAGTCCAGCTCAGAAAGTTACATGCAATATTCTGCCCGTCGCTCTTTTCATTTGGAATGTTGTTTCCATTTAAATCGCAGTAAAAAATCACTGGAATTGATTCGGTTAATGAAATTTTACATCTTATCCCGTTTCGGAAAGAAATTGTTGCAGTATTGCTCATTACATAAGAATTAAGAATACTTGCTGCAGAAATGTCAGTGTAAACTCGTGTAAGTTGCTGTTTTCGAGAAAGCGAATTTAAAAAATCGACATACTGACCCTGAGTAAGTTCGTATTTCATACAGTAGAAAGCCTTAAATCCTTTTGGAAATACTGCGGGAATTTCGCCGTAATAGGGCTCAGCATAATTCACTTTTGCATAAGACAAATTTCCATTTTTTGTTCCTGTAGTTATTACATCTTCTGAATTTATGGCAAAAGGTTTCGACAAATCAGGATATGTAAAAAAGGCACTGGATTCACTTCCGCCAGATCCAACTTTAAAAGCGCCTTGCGGAATATAAACCATTTCTATGGCAAATACCTTTAGGATAATATTGTCAATATTTTTTATTCCATTTTTTCCGTATTTCCATTTTATGTTAATATTGTTCCATTTTATGTTCCCTGTTCCTTTGTGTTTGCGGAAAGCGAATACACCGGAAACATTATCTCCACTTTTTCCAATAGAAAAAACACCTGAAATTCCATTATCGATTTCAATAGAAAAATCCTCGGCATTTGCTGGCAACTGCAAGTGTTTCCATGTGTTTTGACCTGGAATTTTATATTTAACAAAAATCCAAACGGCATCGTAATTCCGGTCATTGCGCCATGAATTCTCCCAGCTCATATCAAATTGTATATTCGTGGTTTTATTCACTGTATCTGTTCCAACAAATACAGGACTTTTATCAATTTTAACATTCGAAGCAAGGTTTATTCCGTTAAAACAAAACAGAATCAACATGAATGCAAGTACCTTTTTGGTTGTATAATTCATTTGGAGATAGCTTAATTTGAAGATAAATCTATACATTTCTTACGCAAATCTACTAATAAATTTGGATATTTTATAACTAACCACAACGCCAAACAGATAAATGAGGAATTCTTTCAAGCAAAAAAAGAGAAAACCAACAATATGATTTTCTCTTCATAAAAAGCTTAATTTTGTTTTTAATCCAAATTCCGCATTAAAAAATCTCTAATGCTTAGCGTTAGGAGAAAAATAATGCAATTAGTTGAATTTTATAAATATACGCTACCTATTTTTGTTCTAGAATCGATAAAGTAAATGTATTCCAAACAAGAAGAATTTGTTAGGAACATTTACTAAATCGGGATAAACCCAATTAAATCATTAGTTCGCAAACTCCTAATGATTAATTTGTTTTTAACGTACCAGCATCACTTTTTTTACAACCGAAAAATTGCCAGCCTTTACTGAAATATAATATGCTCCCGGTGCAATATTTGATGTTGCATTCCAGATTACAGTATTTTTTCCATAAGATTCCTGATTGTCAACAAGCTTTTGGACAAGGTTTCCCTGAAGGTCGTAAATTGAAACGGTTGCTTTTGAAGCATTTTCAAGAGTATAGTCAATTGATGTTTCCGAATTAAAAGGATTTGGGAAACAATTAACCGAAAGATCTCCGGAAACGGTTTCGTTTACTCCAACAGTTGATGGTGTCCAATTCAGCACCATGTTGGTAAAATTTCCTGAAGCTCCAGTTTGATGATCTGCTGCTACACCCTTGGTAAAAGTAAGCGAAGTGGTTGGTCCGTTTGAATTGGCGTCGGACATTTGAAGCCATACTTTGTATGTTCCATCGGGAACTAAAGCTCCAGAAGCATTTGTGCCATTCCATGTAATTGATTTTGTACCAATTGTGGTAGTAGCACCCGTGGTTGCGTCTACAACATTTTGAGAGGATTTATTTATCCAAACATTTAGATATTGAACTCTGGTAACACCATAGCGCATTTTTGTTTTAATAAATGTACCTGAGCTGTTTTCGATCCAGATTGCCAAAACAACTTTATTGGAATAATTGCCCGAAGGTTCTGTGGCAGTAAAAGAAAATGTTAGGGAACCAGCAGTTTGTGCTTTTGATTCATTAGCGCTGAAGGCAACTGCAAGAATAATAGTTGTTAAAAATAATAATTTCTTCATTATAGAATATTTTGGTATTTATTTGTGCAAATTTATAAAACAAAAACATGAATACGCAAACAAAAATATCTATCTTTTGCCATATTTAGACAGAATGGGAGTTATTTTAGACAAACTGTCGTTTTTTTCAAACTCTTCAAGCAGTTCGATGCGCATAAAAACAGGCTGGTGGTCGGAAAATTCGAAGCCAGTGGGTATTGTTTTATTCTCAAGCACCTTAACATTAGGCGAAACAACATAATAATCAATAATGGTTGTTTTTGTTTTTCCTTTTTGATAGGGAGTATCCACATCACGATTTGTGGGTAAATTATTTTGATAAATCCAGGTCCATTCTTTGGGCAGGAAATCGTTAGGGAGCGGAGGATCCCAAGTACGATGACCTTCATCGGCAGGAAGAGTTTTCATGTCAAAACCAGGAGGATTGCGGTTCCAGTCGCCCCCTGCAATAACATAGTTTCCCCGATTGTATTCATCGAGTAAAATTGATTTTATCACATACGCTTCAATTTCACGAATTTCGGCAGCATCGTCGAAAGCTGAATTGTGAGTATTAATAAGCACGAGCGATTTCCCGTTTTTCAGCTTAATCCGCGACAAGATAAGACAACGATCGAGAAGAAACACTTTTTTAGGCCAGGAATAACTAGCAGGATAAGTGTATCTCCACGATTCGTCCATATTTATTTTGGAGAGCGTCATCATTCCGGAAATCACACTTCCCATTGGGTGAGTAAGGGGAAAGGGAACAAACTTTACATCATAATTTTTAGCAAAACTCCACTGATACAAGGGAAGAAATTCGGAAATTAGTTTTGTTTCATTGGTATAGAAGGATCTGCGGGCATTGGTATCAACTTCCTGCAGAAACATTACATCAATGGTATCATTTTTAGCCAGAAAATTCATCACGCCGTTCAAGTAAGTTTGAAATAATTGTTCTTCCGGTCTCGACATTTTTCCACCATCGTAAAAGAAATCAGCATCTTTTCCCAAGCCACAATATCCAATATTCCATGTAAGCAACGACAATATGTTGCTTTCTGGCTCTTTATAACAAGCTTTTGAATTTAGTGTCAATTTTTCTTTTAACTCTGGTTTATAATCATAAATTGTGGCATAAATAATAATTCCTGCAAACACAAGTATAAATGCAATTACAAGCAGGGCCAATGCTTTTAGTGAAATTTTAATCGCTTTTTTCATTTTTGTAATTCTTTAATTTTTAATTTACCACCCACTAAATAGAAGTGTTTTATAAATGTATAATACCACGAATATATAAGTTTTATGGACAAAGTTCGTGATTTTTTTATAATTTTATCGGCTTATCAAAAAAACAAAAATGCCGATTTTTAAAATTCCTATTCTTGGTTCAATTATAAAAAGTGCGATAGAAATCAGGAGCAAAATCTCTCTTGATTCTTACCTGAAACCACAAGGATATGCTGCACAAAAGAAAACGCTAAAAAGATTGTTACGAAAAGCAGATATTACCGCATTTGGCGAACATTATAATTTCTCCGGTTTATTAAAAGAACGCGATTTTGTTACAGCATTTCAGAATAACATTCCCATTTATGATTACAATTCCATTTTTAAAAAATGGTGGTACCGCTCAATAAACGGAGAACCTTTTGTAGCCTGGCCCGGAAGAATAAAATATTTTGCACTGAGTTCCGGAACATCAGAAGCATCGAGTAAATATATTCCTATTACCAACGATATGCTTCGTTCTATAAAAAAAACAAGCTTAAGGCAGATTTTCTCAATGGCACAATACGATTTCCCGAACGATTTTTTTGAAAAGGGAATTCTGATGCTTGGCGGAAGTACGCATTTGCAATACAATGGAACTTATTACGAAGGAGATCTCTCTGGTATCACAGCCGGCAATATCCCTTTTTGGTTTCAGCATTTCTACAAACCTGGTCGCCGCATTTCAAAGGAACGTGAATGGCCAACAAAACTCGAAGAAATCATTAAAAATGCTCCCAACTGGGATATTGGTGTTATATGCGGTGTTCCTGCCTGGATTCAGATTCTGCTCGAAAGAATTATTCAAAAATATAATCTTAAAAACATTCACGAAATCTGGCCAAATTTTTCAATTTACGTACATGGTGGCGTATCGATAACACCTTATTATAAAGGATTTGACAAGCTGCTTGGCAAACCAATAACCTATATTGAAACCTATCTGGCTTCCGAAGGATTTATTGCTTACCAAACCCGACCGAAAACTTCTTCAATGCAATTGGTGCTGGACAATGGGATGTTTTTTGAATTTGTTCCCTTTAACGAAGAAAATTTTGACAACGACAGCAATGTCCGTCCTGATGCAAAGGCAATTACACTTAATAATGTTGAAATAAACAAGGAATATGCGCTATTGCTTTCTTCAAATGCCGGCGCCTGGCGATACCTGATTGGAGACACCATTAAATTTACATCAATAGAACATTGTGAAATTATTATAACCGGACGCACGAAACATTTTTTGAGCCTTTGCGGGGAGCACCTCTCTCAGGACAATATGAACCGTGCAATACACATGCTTGAAGAGGAATTTAATATTGAAGTTCCAGAGTTTTCTGTAGCAGGAATTAAACACAATTCCATGTTTGCGCACAGGTGGTTTATTGGAACAGATAACCAAATTGATCCAAAAATCGTACAAGAGAAAATAGATGAATATTTAAAAGTGTTAAACGACGATTACAGGGTGGAGCGAATTGCCGCAATTACTGATGTTTTTGCCGAAGTATTGCCAGTTCAGGTTTTTTACGAATGGCTTAAACGAAACGGAAAAGAAGGTGGACAAAATAAATTTCCACGTGTATTAAAAAATGAAAAACTAAGCAACTGGGAGAATTTTCTTAGTGAATATATGGCATCAAAAATAAATTAATATGCTTAAAGCATTTTTTGAAGGTGTTGTTCTTGGTTTGGTAGTAGCGATGACGCTAGGACCAGCTTTTTTTACCATTATTCAAACGGGTATCGATAGGGGTTTCCGCTCGGCAATGTTTATATCAGTTGGTGTAATTATTTGCGATGTTTTTCTTATTGTGCTTTGCTATCTGGGACTTACCTCGATTTTTTCAAAACCCGAAAACAATATTTTTATTGGCTTTGGGGGTGGAATAATTCTGCTGATCTATGGCACCTATACTTTTTTAAAAAAGCCTGAAATACTTAAACGCAGAAGTCCAAAATACAAAACTCCCGATAAATTTCCTAACCCTATTACTTATATTATCAAAGGGTTCTTTTTAAATATCGCCAATCCTTTTATTGTTATTTTCTGGTTAACCGCTATGGGTTGGGTTTCTGCAAATGCAGCTGAAGGCAAGCTTTTGAATTATGTAATTGTATTTTTCTCAGGAACAATCATTTCTGTATTCGCTACCGACTTACTAAAATCCTTTATCGGAAACAAAATAAAAAAATACCTCCGCCCACGAAATCAACTAAGAATAAACCGTATTGCAGGATTGTTACTCATTGGTTCGGGTATTGTTTTAATGGTACGTGTAATTTTTGAATTTTAGGCTTACCCATTTTTGTACTTACACAACCTTTCGATACCGCCAAACTGCTAAGCTTAGCATGAGTATTCCATATCCAAAAATCGCAGCTAAATCATTCAATATTTCAGTAAATCCAGACCCTTTAAGCAAAATCATTCGGATAATTCGAATAAAATAGGCTATCGGATTTATTAAATTAAAATATTGCGCCCACTGCGGCATACTCTCAATGGATGTAAACAACCCACTCATTAAAATAAAAATAATCATAAAAAAGAACGAAACCATCATTGCCTGCTGTTGAGTACTGGTAATTGTTGAAATCAACAAGCCCGCACCTACAATGCCCAACAGGTAGATCATGGCAACAAAAAACACCAGCCCAACGCTTCCTACCATTGGAATATCAAAAACAAGTTTACCTATGATCATTCCGAATGCAAGTTCGAATAATGCAATAATCCAAAAAGGAATGAGCTTTCCAGTTATAAACTGATATTTTTTTACAGGAGTTACATTTATTTGTTCTATAGTGCCAATTTCCTTTTCACGAACAATATTCATTGCGGTCAGCAACAAGCCAATAAGCGTAACCAGCAACACCAAAATTCCGGGAACCATAAAGGTTTTATAATTTAATTCGGGATTATACCAAAAGGAATAAGTTGTGTTAATACTTTTAGAAATTTCACCCGACAGGTTTTGTGCTCCGGTTTCGGTAATAATGTTCTTGTTAAAATCGCCAATAATTTGCGAAGAATACGCATTGGTAAGCGAAGCAGCAGTTCCATTTATTGCATTTATTGTAAGTTGAACTTTTGCGTTTTTTGCGTTTTTGAGATTTTTTTCAAAGTCAGCTGGTATTTCTAAAATCACATCTGTTTTGTTATTTTGAAGCGCTTCCTGTGCTTGAGCTGTGGAAAATGAAAATCCAGTAATTTCATAAAAAGGTGAGCCTTGAAACTTGCTGATCATTTTTCGCGAATACGAGCTTAAATCATTATCAACCACATGCATACGGATATGTTTCATTTCAAAAGTGGCAGCATTAACTAAAATAAGCAATTGAAAAATAGGCATTATAAAGATTAATGGCAACATTGAACGGTTGCGGAAAATCTGTATAAATTCCTTTTGAACTATGTAAACAATGGTGCGCATATTATTCGAGTCTGATTTTAAATTTTTTTATACTGATCCCAATAAAAACAATAATCATCCCTAATAAAACAAGGGTTTCTTTCCAAACTGAGGCAAATCCACTGCCTTTAAGCATTATATCTTTTAGAATAATAATAAACCATTTGGGAGGCAAAATCTGACACAACCATTGCAGCACCACAGGCATATTTTCAATAGGAAAAATAAAACCTGAAAGCAATATGGTTGGAAGCATTAATGCAAGCAAGGAAACCATCATTGCAATTTGCTGACTATTCGTTAACGACGAAATTAGAATGCCAAGGGACAGAGAAAGTATGATGTAAAGCAAACACTCAAACAAAAGCAATACCATGCTTCCCTGAATATGCAGGCCGAAAACAAATATTCCGAGCAATATAATTACAACAGCATCAATAAATGCAAACAGAACATACGGAATAACTTTTCCGATAATAATTTGAATGGGCTTTAATGGTGAAACCAATAAAACCTCCATTGTTCCAAGTTCTTTTTCGCGTGTAATTGAAATGGAAGTCATTAGCGCAGAAATTAAAATCAGCAGCATGGCAATAATGCCCGGCACAAACATATAAACCCCTTTTAGTTCAGGATTGTACTGCATTTTTACTTCTGTTGTAATCTGCATGGGCTTGGGTGCATTTTTATTTAAATCGCGGGTATAATCGGCAGCAATAGCCATAGTATAGTTGGTAAGAATATTTGCCGTGTTGGGGTCCGAGGCATCAGCAATAATCTGCACGTTTGCTTTACCTGTTTTTGTTAGATTTTCGGAAAACCTATTCTCAAAAACTACCACCATTTTTGTTTTCCCTTTTTTAAAGCTTTGTTCAATTTGGTCATAGTTGTTAATGCGTTCTTCTAATATAAAATATCCCGAAGAAAGAAGTTTCTGTGTTATTTTTTGAGTAACGACATCGTTCGATTTGTCAAAAATTGCTATTTTGGCATCCTTGATTTCATTGGTTATTACATAGCCAAACAACAGCAATTGAGCTACGGGCATGCCAAACAGAATAAGCATGGTGCGCTTGTCCCTGAAAATATGCAAAAACTCTTTTTTAACAAATCCTATAAACCTTTTCATTGCTGCGATTTAAAACAGAAACCTGAAATAATAAACTGAAATGCTGATAAAACAAGGGGAATACCCATTGCAATTAAAAACGTAAAATAATATTCTTCATCAACAACCTGAAGTTTTTTAATTATTATACCTCCACTTATCATTACCGCCATAAGCAAATAACTTTTAACATCGAAAAAGGCAAACAAGCATGGCTTTTCGTTTGAAATTTGTTTTATTCTTTTTATATGTTTTTGAGGAATATGCCTGAATAATAAGCCATAAAAGAGAAATCCACCAACAATTCCGATGCTGATTTCGCATAATAGATGGTCATGCATTTCCAAAACCATTATTCCCCTTATAAGTAAAACAGCGCCTCCAATTAACCACAAACTTCCGGCTACAAAAAACAATACTTTTTTTGCAACAGCGGGTTTGTATTTATCCGTTTTGTTTTTTTCTGTCATTTTACTCAACATTTCGGGCAATTTTTAAAAACACATCGTTCATTGAAGCTACGCCATAACTGCTCATTAGTCTGCTAGGAGTATCCATTGCTGCAATTTTTCCTTCGCTCATAATAGAAACCCGTTCACAATATTCGGCTTCGTCCATATAATGAGTGGTTACAAAAACAGTAACACCCTGATCAGCTGCATTATAAATCAACTCCCAAAATTGTCGTCGGGTAACTGGGTCAACTCCACCCGTCGGTTCATCCAAAAATACGATTTGTGGTTCATGAAAAACCGCAATTGAAAAGGCAAGTTTTTGTTTCCAACCCAAAGGAATGTCTTTAATTAGCTTGCTTCTCATATCCGAAAGTTCGAGTTTTAGAAGCATTTCATCTGCTTTTGATTTAATTTTTTCCTTTGAAAGCCCATAAATTCCTCCAAATAACCTGATATTTTCAAAAACGGTAAGGTCTTCGTAAAGAGAAAACTTTTGACTCATGTAGCCAATATTGCGTTTTATTTTTTCACGTTCTTTGTATCCATCAAATCCGGCAACTTTAATTAATCCAGAAGTTGGCGCCGATAATCCACATAAAATTTTTATAGACGTTGTTTTCCCTGCACCATTTGCACCTAAAAATCCAAATATTTCGCCTCGGTAAACATCAAAAGTAAGATCATCATTGGCCACAAAATTGCCAAACTTTTTAACAAGGTTTTTTACTTCAATTATTTTTTCGGTTTGGGCAGCCATTTTAATTTGTCATTAATTCCATAAAACAATCTTCTATTGATGGATCAATCTTAAATATTTCAATATTTGCAATATCTTTTGATATATAATTTACCAATACATCTTTAGTATCAGGTCTTTCGTTTGCAAAAGAAATATGAATCGTTTGTCCAAAAAGGAATGCAGAATGTATTTCTGGAAAATTTCTGATATTTTTCAAAAGCAAATTCATTGGATTTCCTTTTATGGCATAAAGTGTCTTTGTAAAAAGTTGAGTTATTTTTTCAGGCGAATCAATGGCCATAATTTTTCCATTTTGTATCAGGGCAATCCTGTCACATAATGTTGCTTCGTCCATATATGGCGTAGAAACAAGTATAGTAATACCGCTTTCTTTTAATTTACGGAGCATTTCCCAAAATTCTTTTCTGGAAACAGCATCCACACCGGTTGTTGGCTCATCTAATACGAGCAAATCTGGTTTATGGATCAAGGCACAGGACAATGCTAGTTTTTGTTTCATTCCGCCCGAAAGTTTTCCTGCAGGTCTATTTTTATACGGTTCAATTTGGCTATAGATATCTTTTATTAAAAAATAATTTTCCTCAATAGTGGTTCCGAATGCCGTAGCATAAAAATTAAGATTTTCTTCAACGGTTAAATCCTGATATAATGAAAAACGCCCCGGCATATAACCAGTATTTTTTCTGATGTTTTTGTAATCTGTAATCGTATCGTTTCCAATCACCGTAATTTTTCCGGTATCGGGAATTAACAAGGTGGTTATCAACCTAAACAATGTAGTTTTGCCTGCTCCATCTGGGCCAATTATCCCGAATATTTCTCCTTTATTAACCGAAAAGTTAACGGAACTTAGAGCCATGGTTTTGCCATAGCTTTTGCTAACATTTTCAATAACAATAGCAGGTTCGTTCATTTTACCTGAGTTTAATTTC
>JBBQSF010000117.1:0-9899 GCA_038214085.1 Bacteroidales bacterium
GGGTGCCAGCACTACATTTACGGTGGTAGCAATTCCATTTGCCAAAACAATATTATTTATGGTTTTTGAATTATATCCAGGTGCTGAATAGGTGATGCTGTATGTGCCATTTATCAAATAACGATGATAATTTCCAACAACCGGATTTGAGTATACAAATGAGCTGTCACTGTTTACTTCATGGCTGTTAACATAAACCTTCGCTTTTATTGGTAAACCCGAACATGAATCTGTTACCAATCCTCTAATTCCATATAATGATTCCTGTAGATAATTAAGCAACGATTTGTAGTTTAATGTCCACATTCCATTTAATAATTGTGTTTGAGTTGTTTTATCCCCATCTAGTTCAATCGTAATTTCTCTGCATTGTTTGTAATAATTCATATAATCCTGACGACCGCCAGTAATAACATACCAGTCTCCTCCTTCGCAAATTCCTGAAGCATAAGTGTCTGTTAGATAACTGGAATTTGTAATGCGAGCTGAATCAACATAATTTTTGCTAACCCGCATCCACCAAGCATCATCTGGATGCGGATGAAAATCTGGAGTGCCTTTTGTCCATGAATCCCAAGGATAATTTACAACTTCAGCTCCGCCATGAAAATTTGCTGACATATTTAAATAATGATTGTCTGCAAAAGTCATAAAAGCCTGAGTTTCGGGTTGCCATGAGTTTCCATCGGGATGAAGCCCATCAACAATATCTGGATAATTTCTGTTCATATCAACATTGTTGGCATTATTACGAGTTGAACTTGTTCCATTGATTATATTATCTCCGCTGTTGTAAGTTCCATCAGGGTTTGATAATGGACATATCCAAATTTCTGCTCCATTCACAAGTGTAGTAACCTTGCTTAATGTTCCATAATTCGACAATAAATAATTAATTAAACGCAACATCAGAATATATCCGGTTGTTTCGTCGCCATGAATAGAACTGGTATACAAAAAGTGAGGCTCGTTTTCAGTACTGTTTACGTTATCGGAAATTTTAAGAACAAGAATTTTATGTCCGTTTGGTGTAGCAGCTAGAATAGTATCAAGATTACAAATGTTTGGATAATTGGTCTGAAACTGAAGCATCATTTGTTCGTAAACGGAATATGTAGGATACTTGTCCCATGTTGCCATTTGTGCAACAGTGGTTGCCATTGTATATGTATCGGTTCCTTTAGATTCCTTTTTAATAATTGTGTAAGGATAGCCAAGAGCCAAAAATTTACTAAACTCTGTTTGGTTTGCATAAGCTTTTACTTCATTTCCTTTAACATTATCAATTGAAATGATTTTTGTAAGCGTTTTTAATTCATCTTTGGATTTGACGTTGAATTTAAAGATGATTTCTTTATTATTTTTGAAATAAGATTCAACTTCAGTGTTTTTAATTTCCTGCGAAATTATCACATTGCTAATAGTTAACAAGGCAATGAAAATAAATATTCTTTTCATTATTTATGAATTTAATTAACTATAAAAGGCTTCCTAAATAATTATAATGTGTTTTGCTAACCCCAACAATTGGTAATCTGAAATAATTCTGACAGAGGTCTTTTTGTTCAAGAACGGCTTTAATACCTCCGGGGCTGCCTTCAGCAAAAAGTGCATTTATAAGGTCATAATATTTGAAATGAATTTCAAGTGCTTTTTTAAAATGTCCGGAAAGCGACAATTGAACCATTTCGGAATATTCTGCTGGAAAAGCATTTGCAAAAACAGAAATAACACCATCAGCACCAAGAGCAATAAGAGGCAAAGTAAGGTTGTCTTCGCCAGAAATCACAAGGAATCCTTTTGGTCTGTTTTTTAGAATTTTCATACATTGATCCATGTTTCCTGAAGCTTCTTTAATGCCAATTACGTTTTCAATTTCATTGGCAATTTTCAAGGTGGTTTCAGCAGTAATATTGCAACCTGTTCTGCTTGGAACATTATATATTATTATAGGCAATGGGCAAGAGCTTGCAATGGTTTTATAGTGCAGAAAAATCCCTCTTTGTGGGGGTTTGTTGTAATAAGGACTTACAGAAAGAACGGCATCAATTCCATCGAAATCCGTTGATTTCATTTTGTTTACGATGTCCTGAGTGTTGTTGCCACCAATTCCGAGCACAATTGGAATTCGTTTGCCAACAATGTCAACCACAAATTGAACTACGGCATTCCTTTCATTATCATTTAATGTCGCAGCTTCCCCTGTTGTACCAAGAACAACTAGATAATTTATGTTGCCAGAAATCTGATGCTCAATTAGTTTTTCTAGAGACGAAAAATCAATATTTCCGTCTTTATGAAATGGCGTAACTATTGCAACACCGGTTCCCCTAAATTTTTTATTCATATAATGAAATTAATATTAAAGCAAATATATAAAAGTATCTATAACAATATAAATAAATATCAGGATTTTTTTACAAATTTTAAATGAATCAGATTCATTGGATTGCTGCCTAATCCGTTGATATTTTTTTGAACAAACCTTAACACTTGGTCGTAATATAGAATGACTACAGGAGCTTCGTTCATTATAAGTAAGTTCATTTTTTTGTAATACGAATATCTCACTGAATCGTTTATTTCGGAAAGTGATTTCTCATACAAACCGTCATATTCTATATTTGAAAAATGTGTGTAATTCGGACCCTGCGGTGAAAAGTTTTTGCTATAAAACAATGCCAGATAATTTTCTGCATCAGGATAATCTGCTATCCAGGAAGCTCGAAAAAATGGAGTTTTTGATTTTGCTATAATTTCTCGAAGTGTAGCAGGAGGATTAACATCAATCTTAATTTTAATGCCAATTTCTGATAGCTGGTGCTGAATAAATTCACATAAATCAAGGTAGGATGAGTTGGTACTTAAAGTTATTTCAGGTAATCCTGCTCCATTGGGATAACCAGCATCGGAAAGCAGTTTTAAAGCTTTGTCCGGCTGGTAATCATAGATAACTTCCGAACTGTCAAAAGAAGGCATTCCCGTAGGAATTATACCGTAAATTCCGGGAACTCCAATATTGTTCCGCAGATATCGAATCATTTTTATACGATCGAAACCAAAATTAATCGCTTGTCTTATTGCCTTTATTTTCAGTGGATTATTTTTAATAATAGGATTTGTTGAATCCATTAAAATACCTAGATATTCGGTATTCATATATGGCTGAGTTATTAAATTTATCTTGTTTTTGTATTTATCCCTGAGTTTTCCTGATTTGGAGAGCAATTCATCTTTATATCCGGGATCCAAACCTGATATAAAATCAAGATTCCCTTTAAGAAATTCAAGAAATGCAGATTGCTTATCTACAATAAAGGTTATTGCTACTGCATCTAAAAAGGGTAAGCGTTGATCTTTTATAAATTCAAAATACTTAGGGTTTTTCAGCATAACTAATTTTACACCTTCTTTCCACATTTTAAAATAAAATGGCCCTGTCCCTACAGGATGTTTACGGAAATCTTTCTGATAATAATCAACAACTTCTTTGGGCACAACAGAGCAATATTGCATTGCCAGTAACGACAAAAATGGAGGGAATGGTTTACTTAAAGCAATTATAAAGGTAGAATCGTTTAATGACTTAAAATTAAACAGGTTATTCGTTGTGATTATATTTACGTTATTGAAAATCCATGCGCCAGGAGAAGCAATTTTAGGATCAATGATTCGATTGAAACTGTATACAAAATCATTAGCAATTACTTTTCTTCCTTTCCCGTTTTTGAAAAGAAAATGATCATGAAAAAAAACGTCATTTCTTAGATTAAATTTATAGATAAGCCCATCGGTGGAAATGGACCAGTTTTTTGCAATACAAGGTTTTACTATCAAACTGTCGTTTAGCTGAACCAATCCGTTAAAAAGCTGGTTTACGGCCCATATATTTGACAAATCTTTTGCAAACGCAGGATCTAACGAACTTATGCCTGCTGATTCATTGTATCTAAAAACTTTTTTGCTGCTATTTTTATTTTCGGTTTTATTTGTACATGAAACCGTTGCAGTGAGAGCAATTATAAAAAAGCTATTTATTATAAAACGGTACATTCTAGAATTAAAGGCTCAGTGCATTTTTCACCTTTGTTTTTGCAAGAGACAAGTCAATTACTTCTATCATTTCATTAATATAATGGAAGTGGAGACCTTCGATATATTTTGGTACAATGTCCTCTATATCCCTTCGGTTATCAGCTGAAAGAATAATATTACAAACTCCCGCCCTTTTTGCAGCAAGTATTTTTTCTTTTATTCCCCCAACAGGAAGCACTTTCCCTCTAAGTGTAATTTCGCCTGTCATAGCAATTCCCTGCATAACCTTTCGCTGCGAAAAAATTGATGCTAAAGCCGCAAACATAGTTATACCAGCTGAGGGACCATCCTTTGGCGTAGCGCCTTCAGGACAATGAATATGAACATTCCATTTGTCAAACACTTCAGCCGATAATCCGAGTTGATCGGAATGTGATTTCAGATACTCGAAAGCAAGATTTGCCGATTCTTTCATCACGTCACCAAGATTTCCTGTTAAGGTAAGTCCGCCTTTGCCCCTGCTGATACTGGCTTCAACATAAAGCACTTCGCCGCCAACCGATGTCCATGCTAAACCCGTTGCAACACCAGGAATTTCACCAATATAATTTCTGTCTTTTTGAAAAATAGGAATGCCGAGTATTTTTGCAAGATCTTCGTTAGATACGGTCTTTTCATATTTTTCGTTCATTGCAATATGTCTGGCCTTGCTGCGGATCAATCTGGCAATGTTTTTTTCAAGCGAACGCACACCTGATTCGCGTGTGTAATTTTCAATGATATTGGTAATTATTTTAGGAGTAAATGAAATTTGGCCTTTTTTAATACCATGTTCGTTCATTTGTTTAGGAACAAGATGTTGCTTGGCAATTTCGAGTTTTTCTTCAACAATATATCCGCTTAATTCAATAACTTCCATCCTGTCTCTTAATGCGGGATGAACTGTACTCAGCGTATTGGCTGTAGCGATAAACATCACATTAGAAAGATCATAATCTACTTCTAGAAAATTATCGTAAAAGGCATTATTTTGTTCTGGATCCAATACTTCAAGAAGAGCAGCTGAGGGATCTCCGTTAACATTATTTCCAATTACCTTGTCAATTTCATCAAGAACAAATACTGGATTAGAGAATTTTGCTTTTTTAATATTCTGAATAATTCTTCCGGGCATTGCACCAATGTATGTTTTGCGATGTCCTCTCACTTCTGCTTCATCTCTGAGTCCGCCTAACGACATCCGAACATAGCTTCTGCCAATAGCTCTTGCAATAGATTTTCCAAGAGATGTTTTTCCAACACCCGGAGGACCTACCAAGCAAAGTATAGGCGATTTCATGTCGCCTTTTAACTTCAAAACTGCCAGATGTTCAATTATTCTTTCTTTAACTTTTTCCAAGCCAAAATGATCTTCATCAAGAATATTCTGTGCGATTTTGAGATCAAAGTTGTCTGTGGTTTTTTCATCCCAAGGCAATTCTACCAGTATTTCAAGATAATTCATCTGTATAGAATACTCTGCCGCCGCAGGATTCATTCGTTGTAATTTAGTAATTTCCTTATTGAAAACATCTGCAATTTCAGCCCGCCATTTTTTTGTTTTTGCTTTTTCCTTCAGTTCATTTATTTGCTGTTCGTGCGGATTGCCACCCAGTTCATCCTGAATTGTTTTTAATTGTTGATGCAAAAAATAATCCCTCTGTTGTTTATCAATGTCTACTTTAACTTTCGACTGAATCTGGTTTTTCAGTTCAAGCATCTGAATTTCTTTTGTCAGTAAGCTTAAAACCATGTTTGCTCGTTCAGAAAGATCAGCAATTTCTAGTAATTTTTGCTTTTCCTGAACATCCACATTGAGATTGGATGAAATGAAATTGATCAGGAATGTAGGGCTTTCTATATTTTTTATTGCAAATGATGCTTCTGTAGGAATATTAGGTGATAGCTTAATGATCTGAATTGCCAAATCGGTAATTGATGAAATTAGCGCATCAAACTTTTTATCATCCTTTGGAAGTTTTGTATTTTCAAAAGGTGAAATTGTTGCTTTTAAATATGGATCTGTTTGAATGATCTGATTTAGCCGAAATGGTTTCTTGCCTTGAATTATAACCGTTGAACTTCCATCAGGCATCTGAAGAACTTTAAAAATTCGGGCTACAGTACCAATTTGGTTGATGTCGTCGGGACCGGGATCTTCGATATTGGTGTCTTTTTGAGAAACTACACCAATAACCTTTGTGTTTTTATATGTTTCCCTTACTAGATTTATTGATTTGTCTCTGTTAACTGTAATTGGAATAACAACACCTGGAAACAATACCGTATTCTTTAATGGCAATATTGGCAGAATATCTGGAATTTCTTCCGCATTCATGCTTTCTTCATCTTCGGGAGATAATAAGGGGATAAATTCAGTATCTTCATCAATTATATTTGGTAAACCAAAGTTTTCAAAAGGGTTCATGGAATAATTTTTTTAATAAAACATTATGACATCCTGTCATAAAAACTAATTTTAACAAGAGGAAGCAGTAGTAGACAATATATATGCCACAACTTTACAGATACCGATATTCTCTGGTGCGCTTATAAATGGCCCTTAGAATGTTTTTGTCAACTTCTGAAAGAACCATATCTCTACGTTCGTAGGCTTTTTCAGCTATATCTATGGCTTTCTCTACTTCAAAAGTTGTAATTCCGGTTGATCCACCCCAACTGAAGGAAGCAACAAAATTTCGTTGAAAACCGTGTCCGAAAAGATTTGCACTAATCCCTACAACCGTCCCGGTATTAAACATAGTGTTAATTCCGCATTTTGAGTGATCGCCAAGAATCAATCCGCAAAAAGTTAAGCCTGTATGTACAAATTTCTTTTCGGGATAGCTCCATAGTTTAACTTCTGCGTAGTTGTTTTTCAAATTCGAATTATTGGTATCAGCGCCAATATTACACCATTCTCCAATTACTGAATTTCCTATAAATCCATCGTGAGCCTTATTTGAATAACCTATAAAAACGGAATTGTTTATTTCCCCACCTACTTTACAAAAAGGACCAATAGTGGTAGAACCATATATTTTTGCACCCATTTTTACAACAGAATTATTACAAAGGGCAAATGGACCGCGAATCATAGCACCTTCCATGATTTCACAGTTTTTGCCAATATAAACAGGACCTGCACTTGCATTTATAATGCAACATTCTGCTTTAACACCGTCTTCAACAAAAACATTTTCTGGGTTAATTATAGTATTGGTTTTGCTAAGCACAGATGATTTCCGCCCTTTGGTAATCAGTTCAAAATCTTCCTGAATTGCTTCTCCATTTTTAGAAAAAATGTCCCAGAGTTCATTGATTTTTATATGAACCGATTTGGTAGCGATATCAACAATATTTTCGTCTGAATTATTGATATTTTCTATAGCATCCGAATGCAGGTTAATGGCAATAAGATATTCTCCATAAACCAGTGCATCGTTAGGTTTTAACTTTTGAATCTGCTTTACCAAGTCTTTGGTTGGGCAAACCGAACCATTTATTAATATATTAATATCTCCTTTAATTAATGGGTATTTTTCACTCAGGTAGTCCTCTGTTAAAGTTGAAGTTTTTGATTTGAGATAGATCTCCCACTTTTCTCTTATGGTTAATATTCCAACTCTCAGGTCGGCTACTGGGCGAACAAATGTTAAAGGTAATAAATGACTTCGTAAAGGGTTGTCAAATAATATGTAATTCATGTTGAAATTTTTTTTCGAATGTACAAAAAATCCCCCGATATCGGAGGACTTTTTAAAAATATCATGTAGAAATAAAAATTATTTTACTTCTGCTTTTTTAGAATAACGTGTTCTGAATTTATCTACACGACCAGCTGTATCAACAAGTTTAATTTTACCTGTGTAAAAAGGGTGCGACATGTATGAAATTTCAAGTTTTACAAGAGGGTATTCTTTACCATCGTCCATTGTAATGTTTTCTTTTGTCTGAACTGTTGATTTGGTAATGAAGGTAAAGTCGTTAGACATGTCTTTGAATACTACAAATCTATAATCTTTTGGGTGAATGTCTTTTTTCATTGTATTGTCTGTTAATTTGGGAGTGCAAAAATAGTTGTTTTATTTTATATGACAAAATATTCAGGACTTTTTTTAACAAATCCCTTGTTGAAAACTTTTTTTTACAAATAAACTAAAGATATTCAACACTTAAGACATTTCTTTAAAAATAATTTAAAATTTTATTTTTCTGGAAAAGAAAAATATTTATACATTTGCGTATTCAAATACCATTAATATTATTTCCAATCATGAGTAAAATGATAAATGTATCTGAAGCAACATCAATAGCAATTCATTCGCTTGCAGTTATAGCTAAGTTTCCAGAAAAGAAACTAAATGCGACAGAAATTGCCGATACTACAGGTTTTTCGAAAAATCATTTATCTAAAATTATGCAACGACTGGTCAAGCATGGCTATTTAAAATCTAATAGAGGGCCACAGGGCGGATTTGTTCTCAGGAAAGAAGCTCAAGAAATAAAACTGCTGGAAATATATAATATTATTGAAGGTGAATTTGAAACAGAACATTGTTTTATGCATACCAACTCCTGCCCTCTTGAAAAATGCATGTTCTCTGATATTTCCGTGAAAATGAGTAAAGAATTAAAAAATTATTTTGAAAACAATACGATTGCAGATATTATCAAAAAATAAAATATATGAAAAGGACAATTATTAAAATTGATGAAGATAAATGTAATGGTTGTGGACAATGCGTTACCGGCTGCCACGAAGGTGCTTTACAGTTAATTGAAGGAAAAGCAAGAATGATCAGCGAATTGTTTTGCGATGGTTTAGGCGCTTGCATAGGCGATTGCCCCGAAGGCGCTATTGAACTTGAAGAACGTGAAGCTGAACCATACGACGAAATAGCAGTTATGGATCGAATTTCTGCAAAAGGAGCTGTTACAGTTCTTGCACATCTAAAACATTTAAAAGACCATAATGAAACAGCTTTTCTTGCACAAGGAATTCAATATATTAAAGAGAATAACTTAAGTATAGATATTTCAGAATTAGAAACAAAAAAAACAAACAATATGGAATCACAACACCAGCACCATCAAGGATGCCCAGGCTCAAAATCGATGGATTTTCGCGAGCAAACCAATGAAACCCAAACCGGAGATATTTCATCTCAATTACGCCAATGGCCAGTGCAATTGCATTTGCTTAGCCCCATGGCCAATTATTTTCAAAAAGCAGATGTATTGCTTGCAGCCGATTGCGTGGCTTTTGCAATGGGAAATTTTCACAATGATTTTCTCAAAGACAAAGCACTTGCTATTGCTTGTCCTAAGCTTGATTCTAATAAAGAAGTGTATGTTGAAAAACTTACGGCTATGATTGATATGGCTAAAATCAACACTTTAACTGTAATGATGATGGAAGTTCCATGTTGCGGTGGCCTTATTCAAATGGCGAAACAAGCTTCGGAAAACGCCAGTCGTAAAATTCCAATTAAAACTATAATTGTAAGCCTTCAAGGCGAAGTTATTTCAGAAGAATGGGTTTAGCAAATCATCTAAATTATTATTTCGATAACTATACATATTTATTCTCAACATCAACCATTCACTAATCATCAATCAATAATAACCAATAACCAATCACCAATAACTAATCACCAATAACTAATAACTAATCACCAATAACTAATAACTAATCACCAATAACTAATCACCAATAACTAATCACCAATAACTAATCACCAATAACTAATCACCAATAACTAATCACCAATAACTAATCACCAATAACTAATCACCAATAACTAATCACCAATAACTAATCA